>DASQUF010000379.1:0-9551 GCA_035641435.1 Propionibacteriaceae bacterium
CGCCGACCCGGTCGAAGGTGCCGATCATCGGGTCGAGGCCGGCCGGCAGCCGGTGCCCTTCCAGCCGCTCGATCGGCAGCACGGCGTGCGAGCGGTGGCCCCACATCCCCCAGACCAGGTCGCCCACCGCGAGGCTGGTCACGTCGTGTCCTACCGCCTCGACGACACCGACCTCGGAGTAGCCCCAGACGTCGAGCGGGTAGGAGAAGGTCGTCCCGCCGCTCATGAAAAGGGCCATCTCCGGGTCCCAGCGCCGGTCGAGGTAGGGATTGGTGCCACGGTAGGTCGCCAGCTCCGTGCCGGCGGAGATGCCCGAGTACCAGGTCCGGACCAGCACCTCATTGGTACCGGGAGCCGGGTCCGCGTAGGGGCGGATCCCGACCAAGCGCGGCTCGGTCAGCTCGACGAGATAAGCCATACGGAGGAGCTCAGCCCTTCTCGGCGCCGACGGTCAGTCCGCCGGCCACCGGTCGTTCGGTGGCGAGGAAGATGAGGATGGCCGGCAGCGTGAGCACCACCCGCGTGAGATTGCGACCGAGACCATCCGAGCGGTGTAGACGGAGGCCAGTCTGACCGGCGAACCGCGTCACCCGCGTGCCCCACCCGGAACAGGTGTTCCCGCACGCCGATCTCATCTGATATCCCAGCACCTCAGGTCCATCTAAGCCCGAATATTGCATGACGGCAAGACGTAAATGCGAAGATGGCGGTCAATTTCTGCCAACGTCCGGTGCGATCAACAAGGATGGGCAGGTGACCTCCCCGCTGCGCCAGCAAGCTCTAGAGATCCTCCAAGCGCACTGGCGGCCGGACGCCGGCTACTGTGTCCCGAACCCCGCCAGGTATCCGCATCAGTGGCTGTGGGACTCCGCCTTCCACTCTGTCGCCTGGGCGCGTCTGGGTGACTACCGCGGCGTCATTGAGCTCAGCTCGCTGGTGGGTGGTCAGCTGGACTGCGGGATGGTGCCGCACATGCGCTACGGACCGGCGCCGCCGACCGCCTGGCTGGGGCCGCTGGCGTCGGCGTCGTCGATCACCCAGCCGCCGATGTTCGGGCATGCCATCGCCGAGCTGTTGCGCTCCGGGTTCGAGGTGTCTCGCGACGATGTGTTCCGAGCCACCCGGGCCCTGCGCTGGCTGCTGGTTTCCCGGCGGGACTCCAGCGGTCTGATCTTCATCGTGCATCCCTGGGAGGCCGGCAATGATCACGCGCCACGATGGGACGGTTGGGGCGTGCCCGGCACCACCCCGGACACCTATGACCAGTCGGCCCGGTCGCAGTGGAACAAGGACTTGATGCGGGATGTGGTCATCGGGAGTGATGGTGCGGCGATCGGCTCCTCCCGGTTCGTGGTCTGCCCGGCCGCGTTCAACGCCTACGTCGCCTTCAACGCCCGGGAGCTGGGCGCCATGGTTGCCGACCGCGCCCTGCTGCGGGATGCCGATGAGCTGGCTCGGCTGATCGACGAGCTGCTCTGGGACGAGGACACGAACCTGTGGGCGGACCGTCCAGTGGTGGGCGGCGACGGCCGCACGCACCGGATCCCGATCTCCGACGGAGCCATGCCGCTGCTGGTGTCCGACGACCGGGAGCGGGCGCAGGCGGCGCTGGCCACACTCGTCGATCCGCAGGTCTTCGGCGGCACCCCGTTCGGGCCGACCAACGTCGCCCGGGACCAGCCCAGCTACGACCCGGCGGCGTACTGGCGTGGCGCGGCCTGGCCCAACATGAGCTACCTGCTCTGGCTCGCCGCTCGCCGCTGGGGCGCCACCGTAATCGCGGACGAGATCGCTCGGAACACCATCGCCGGGGCCGAAGCTTCCGGCTGGGCGGAGTACTGGAACCCGGACACCGGCGAAGGCCTGGGTGCCGCCCCCCAGTCCTGGACCGCGCTGGCGGCGACGATGACGCGCCCGGAGCCCGCGTGATGCCGGACGACGCGATCCCGGTGCTCGAGGTCGGCGGCACCCACGTTACGGCGGTGCTGGTGGCCGCCGGTTCGTGGGAGCTGGTTGCCGGCTCGCTGCGCACCGCCGTGCTGGACGCCGACGGCACGGCGGCGGAAGTGCTGGACGGGCTGGCCGCCGCGGCCAACGGCCTGCCCGGTGGCCGCCGGCCGGACTGGGTCGTGGCGGTTCCCGGTCCCTTCGACTACGAGCGCGGGATCGGGCTCTTCCGCGATGTCGGCAAGTTCGACAGCCTCTACGGGGTCGACGTCCGACGCGGCCTTCTGACGCGCATCCGGCCGCGTCCCGCCGCGGTGCGGTTCCTCAACGACGCGGACGCGTTCGGGGTGGGGGAGTATGCGGCCGGAGCGGCTCGCGGTCATGACCGGGCTGTCTGCATCACCCTGGGCACCGGGGTCGGCTCGGCCTTTCTGGACCGGGGACGGCCCGTGAACTCGGGACCGACGGTGCCGCCGGACGGCAGCATCCATCTCGTGGTCCACGATGGGCGGCCCATCGAGGAGACGGTCTCCCGGCGAGCGATCCGGACCGCGTACGCCAGGGCGGCGGGCGGATCCGCCGGCGTCGTGGCTCCCGACGTACACACCATCGCCGAACGGTCCCGGCACGGTGACGAGCTGGCCCGGGCGGTCCTGACCGACGCCTTCCGCGGCCTCGGCGCAGCGCTGGCCCCGCTCGTCCAGCGGTTCGACGCCAGCATCGTGGTGATCGGCGGTTCCATGGCCGGCTCGTGGGACATTCTCGAGCCAGCGGTCCGGCAGGGACTGGCCGAGGCCGGCGCCGATCTCGGTGCCCTGGCGGTCCGGCCGGCCGAGCGCAACCCGGTCGCGGCACTGGTCGGCGCCGCCTTCTGGTCGGTCGACCAGCGGAACTGACGTGGACCGTGAACGACTCGGATCCCCTTACGAGTTCCGATTTCCCCGCTCGTGCTCCGTACCTCGCACGAAGGCCTTGATCGTGGCCAGCTGTTGGCCGGCACTGTCGCCGTGCGGACGGATGCGGTAGCGGCCGACCTGGGCGGGAACGATGAAAGTCTCGGCATAGTGCACGACGAACGGCGCGAAGCTCCCCGTGGGGCTCTCCACAACGGCTTCCGCGCCTTCGACCAGGTTGAGCACGTGAACGGTTCCCGCGGTGTCGTGCTCGACCACGTCGGTGAACCAGTGCCGGCGTACCTCGAGGAACTCCAACGCGTGCAGACCCGTGCGCTCCTCGACCCAGCCTGGGCCGGAGGCCAGCGTCTCCACCTGACCGACCAGGTTGTCCCTGGTCCAGGCCGTGGTCCGGTCCCATTGGATGTTGCGTCGAGCATGCTCGAGGTGGATGGGGCGTGGCACCCCGTCGAGCCCGACGCGGTCCCAGTCCCACATCTTGAAGGTGAACAGGTAGGGGGTGGCCGAGATCTCCAGAACCATGGAGTTGGCGCCGGAGCAGTGCACGGTCCCGGCGGGGATCGAGAAGTGGTCGTGCTTCCTAGCCGGGAAGGTGTTGACGAACTCCGTGGCGGGGAAGCTCAGTTCGCCCCGGGAGGCCGACCTCAGCGAGGTCACCATGGCCTCGGGATCGATGCCGGTCTTCAGCCCGAGGAAGACGACGGCGCCGTCGGAGGCGTCCAGTAGGTAGTAGCTCTCGTCCTGGGTGTAGTGCATCCCGAAGGTGTTGGAGATGTAGTCGGTCAGGGGATGGACCTGGAGCGAGAGGTTGCCGCCCTGCATCGTGTCGAGGAAGTCGAACCGAATCGGGAACTCGGCTCCGAACCGGGCGAACGTCAGTTGGCCGAGCAGCTCTCGCGGGTGGGTGAAGACCACGTCGATGGACGGCAGCTCCACGAGCTCACCGGCGACGTCGAGCAGCAGGCTGTTCTCCTCGGGAACACAGTCGAAGCACCATGCGTAGTTCTCTTCTCTCTCGTCCAGCCCACACACCTGCTTCATCCACTGGCCGCCCCAGACCCCCGGGTCGAAGAACGGGACGACCCGGAAGGGTGAGCTCACCGCGGCGACCATGCCGGCCCGGAACGCCTCGGCGGTGATCAGCTTTCCGTCGGCGGCGGAACGGTTCGTATCGAGCACGAAGTCCATCGAGGCGAACAGCTCGCGCTTGTGCCGGTCGGCCACGCGCCACTCCACGAAGTAGCCGCGCTTGACCTTGCGAAGGTTGTCCTCTCCGCCGTTGTCGGACCGCCAGTTCGGCGCTCCGCGTCGCTGGCGCTGTTGGATCTCCCAGCGGGCGAGGTCGGCGAGGACGAGAGTCGAGCGGCGGATCGGCACCAGAGCGGCTCCCCAGCCGATCAGGACCGTTGGGGTGTTCGAGTCGAGGACCCGGTCGGCGATGCTGGCCAACCGGTCGGCGTCGTAGAACTCACGAAGATGGTGATGGCTGATCACCCCCAGCACCCGGTCGGAGGTCAGGTTCGAGGCGATCAGTGCGTCGATCTCGCGAATCGGCCTCGCGGCAGCGTCCTCGACGTTGATCACGACATAGTGCGGCAGGGCAGCGCGGATCACGGCGGTCAGCTCGACCAGATCGACTCCCGGGTAGGTGTCGACGACGACCAGCGGCGCTCGGCGGCCACCGTCGCTGGCGTGCCGGTCCACTTCTCGCCAGGCGTCGGAACCCGTCCACACCCGGTGCGGGCCCGGAACCGCCACCGACGGCTGCTTGTCGTAGCGACTGGCTCCGTCGAGGCGCCGGCCCACTCTCCTCAGCCCTTCTCGGCTCCGGCGGTCAGGCCCTCGGTCAGTAGGCGCTCGGTGGCGAAGAACATGATGATGATCGGCACGGTGATGATCACCGAGCCGGCCATCAGGACGGTCGTGGGAATTTCGATGCTTCCGGCCAGCTGGGACAACCCCAACGAGACCGTCCACCGGTCACGTTCCTCGATCAGGAACAGCAGGGCGAACAGGAACTCGTTCCACGCGATCATGAAGACGAAGAGCGCGTTGGACATGATTGCTGGCATGGCCAGGGGCAGGCTGACCCGCCGCATGATGCCGAGCCGGCTGCAACCGTCGATGGCGGCGGCCTCCTCCAGGCTCACCGGGATGGTGTCGAAGTAGTTGCGGAGCATGTAGATCGAGACGGCGACGATCTGGGACACGTACACGATGAGCAGGCCGACCAACGTCCCCCGCAGACCGATCCGGACGAAGAAGACGAACAGCGGCACGGCCAGCAGGATGCTCGGGAACAGGTAGACGGCCAGGAACAAGCCGCTGATCTGGCGCCGGCCGAAGAACTCCAGCCGGCTCACCGCGTACGCACCCGGCAGGGACACGAGCAAGGTGAGGGCCACGGTGCTGAGGGCGATGACGGCACTGTTGCGCATGAAGATGAGGAAGCCCTGTCCACCCGCATCGGGCGAGGCGAGCACGCTGCGATAGCTGTCGAGCACCCACTCCGACGGCGGCACGAACAACGCCCCAGGATCCTGGGCGACCGCCTCGAGGGGTCGGATCGACAGCATCACCGTGTAGTAGAACGGGAAGAGCGTCACCAGGAGCAGCACGACGATGACCACCCAACGCAGCACACCGAGAACGCGACGCTCCACCGAGTCGCGCGTCCACCGCGAGCGCGGGGTGCCCGCGCGGGCCGGCTCGGTGGATCGCCGATCCTGCTGCAGCGTCGTCGTCATCAGGCCACCTCTTCCTGGGTCCGGAACCGGCGCAGGTACAACATGACGAGGAAGGCCAGGATGAAGGCGAGCACGAGCGCCTGGGCCGAAGCGGCACCGATGTCACCTCGAGCCGTCAGCGCGTTGAACACCCGAACACTCACGACCTCGGTGCCGGCGCCACCGCCGGTCAGCAGGTAGATGTCGTCGAAGCTGTTGAAGGTCCAGATGAAGCGCAGCACGGAAAGCACCGCGATCGTCGGCAGCAGCTGCGGTAGCAGGACGTACGCGAAGCGCTGGGTGGGGGTGGCGCCATCGACGTCTGCCGCCTCCTCCAGGGTTCCCGGCACGGCCTGCAGCCGAGCGGTCAAGAACAAGAAGGCGAACGGGAACGACCGCCACGTCTCGAACGCAATCACCGTGAGCAGGGCGGTCGAGATACCTAGCGGCCCGTCGGGTTCGCTCAGGAAGGGGATCGGCTCCTCCCAGCCCAGCAGCCGCTGCCCCCAGTAGTTCACGATGCCGAACTGCGGGTTGAGCATCGTGCTCCAGGCGAACGTCGCGGCCACGATCGGCGCGACGTAGGGCAGGAGCATCGCTGCTCGGACGAACGTCCGGCCGCGGAACGCTCGACGAAGGGCCAGCGCGGCCACCAGACCGACGCAGATCGCCCCGGCGGTCCCGAACACCGAGTAGACCAATGTGGTCCACAACGATGTCCAGAACCCCTCCGAGGTGAAGATCCCGCGGAAGTTGTTCAGCGTGTACTCGCCGAAGACCCCGGCCGATCGCAGGTTGATCAGCCGGATCCGCTGAAACGCCATGGAGATGGTCCACAGGATCGGCAGCACCACCATGACGAGAACGATGATGAGCGTCGGGGCGATCAGGAGAAGGCCGGCGCGGGCGTCGGCGCGTCGCTGCCGGCCCCGGGAACGGCGCTCAGCACCGCGCGGTTTCTCCCCCTCCGGCGCGGTCGCCGGTGGGCCGACGCCGGCGACATCGGCGAACTGGCTCATTCCAGTGACTTCTTGATCGTCCGGAGCTCGTCGGCCGCCTGCTTGGCCGCGCCGGCGGCGTCGGTGTTGCCGGCCGTCAGGTCGGCGATGGCCTTGGGCACCGGCAGCTCCCCGAGGGAGGCTCCGATCAGGTCACCCTGACCTTGGGTGATCCCCCAGCGGGAGAACTTGTCCGCCCCGCTGGTCAAGATGTCGATGACCTCCTGGGGGTAGAACTCCGACATCGGCGCCTTGGTGTCCACACCGATCTCGAGGCTCTTCCAGGCGTCGACGTACTGGGTCGGATTCTCCTTCGTACCGGTGCGGACCGGGTACTTGCCCTCCGGAGCGATCGCGACCCAGTCGGTGTAACCGTCGCCGAGCATGTACTCGATGAACTGCTGGGACGGCTCCTCCTTGGCGGTGGCGGTGATCGCCCACGAGGAGACCTCACCGAACTGCGCCGGCTGCCCGTCCGGGCCGGCGACCTCGGCCACGACCCCGGTGTTCTCAGCCAGGAACTTCGGGTCCTCCTTGCACTCGGCACAGTTGGGCTTGGCATCGTTGCGGAGTCCCGCGAGCTCGTCGAGCAAGAAGGTGGACCAGATGGCCATCGCCGACTGACCGGCGAAGTAGCTGGCGCGAACGGTGTCGACGTCCTGGGTGCCGGACACGGAGTACGACTTGATCAGGTCCCCGTAGAACTGGAAGGCCGCCACACACTGCGGGGAGTCCATGGTCACCTCACCCGCGTCATCGACCATCTGGCAGCCGTTGCCCAGCGCGAGATGCTCGAACGTCTGCTGGGTGAAGGCGTCACCGGCCGTCGTCGCGCCGACGAAGCCCGCCACCTTGCTACTGTCCAACGCCTTGGCCGCCGCCATGATGTCGTCGTAGGTCTGCGGGGGCTGCACACCCGCCTTCTCGAACAGGTCCTTGCGGTAGTAGAGCAGCTGCGACCACGCATCGGTCGGTATCGAAAGCTGCTCCTCACCCTGACGCGTCAGTTCCAGCGCTCGGGGCGAGAACGTCTCCGCCCCGAGCGTCTCGATCACCGCCGCCGTCGCCTCCGTGTTGAGCAGGTCGTTGGCCGACAGCGTGCGCACCGCAGCAAGAGGCTGCGAGCCAATGACGTCGGGCAGCTCGCCCGCGGCCGCGGCCGAGGTCAGCAGCTGGTTGAACTGGTCCTCGTCGACGCCGACGAGCTCGACCTGGACCCCGCTGGCCTCGGTGAACTTGGCGATGATCTCCTTCGTTGCGGCGACGCGGTCCGGGAGGGTGTCGCCGGTCCAGACCACGATCTTGTTGTCGTCACCACCGCCGCCATTCCCTTCTTCCTCCGGTTCTCCGCCGCAGGCCGCGAGGCCGAGCAGAACAAGAACCGCTGCGAACGCAATCGCGCGCCGGGTCGAGGTGAACATCCATGCTCCTTTGCTCAGGCAGATGCCGCTGGTCACGCCCGTAGTCACGCTCGCCTGGCCGTGCGCCAGCTCCCCGATACGCACATCTTGGTGCGTGCCGGCGCGGGGACTACTAACGATCATCTAAGCCCCATTTAAAACTGATGACAAGGCGTAAAGAGTCACGCGTTGGTATGTTTCTCGCAACGGGATCAGCGCTTTCCATTCCGCTGAATCGCCGGAGATCGGAGGGGGCACGTGCCGCCGAGTGCGAACAGCGCGGGTTCGCTGTTGCAACTCTTCCGCACCGGCCGCGCCCGAACCCGGAACGACGTCCAGAACCTGACCGGCCTGGCCCGTTCCACCGTGACGATCAAGGTCGACGCCCTGCTGGCCGCGCACTATCTCGTCGAGGACGGCAGCATTGTCGACGGCCGGGGCCGGCCGGCGACCCGGCTGCGGGTCAATGACCAGGCGACCACCGTGCTGGTCGCCGACCTGGGGGCCACCCACGGGCGGCTGGCGGTGAGCACCGCCGGGGGCCAGGTGCTGAGCGAGACGGTGATCGAGAGCGCCATCGACACCGGGCCGAGCGCGGTGCTGGCCACCGTGGTCGGCGAGCTGGAGAAGCTGCTCGCCGAGTCCGGCCGAGACCCCACGACCGTACGCGGGGTTGGCCTCGGCGTACCGGGTCCCGTGGACTGGCAGACCGGACGCATCGCCCGCTCGATCAGCATGCCGGGCTGGGACGACTACCCCGTACGCGATCACCTACGCGAGCACTTCGGCGTACTTGCGGTGGTCGACAACGATGCGAACCTGCTCGGGTTGGGCGAGCAGCAGCGGATCTATCCTTCGGCCCACCTGCTGATCTTCGTCAAGGTGGGCACCGGGGTGGGCTCGTCGGTCGTCATCGACGGCACTCTGCTGCGCGGATCCGACTCGGCCGAGGGGGACATCGGGCATGCCAAGATCCCCGGGGTCACCGAGACCTGCAGCAGCTGCGGGGCGCAGGGCTGCCTGGCCGCCATCGCCAGCGGCCGGGCCATGGTCCGGGATCTGCACCGGTTGGGCCACCCGGCGGTGACGACGCGGGACGTCGTGGATCTGGTCCGGGTCGGCAACCCGGATGCGGCGCGGGTGGTGACCGCCGCCGGCCGGGCGCTCGGTGACGTGCTGTCCACCGCGGTCAGCCTGCTGAACCCCGACGTTGTCGTCATCGGCGGGGACATCGCCCACGCCCACGAGCACTTCCTGCTCGGCGTACGCGACACGCTGCTGAGCCGCAGCCAGCCGCTGGCGACCGCGCACCTGCGGATCGCCCCGAGCCAGCTCGGCGACCGGGCGGGCATCACCGGTGCGGCAGCCATGGTGGCCGACGAGGTCTTCGGGCGGGCGGCCGTGGACTCGGCCGTCCCCTGAGCTGGACGACACTTACGGCCAGGCCGCCGGATCCTTCGCCACTTACCGCCCCTTACTCGCACTTGGAGCCCTCGGCCGAGGGCTCCAAGTGCGAGTAAGGGGCGGTAAGTGGCGAAGGATCCGGCGGCCTGGCCGTAAGTGTCG
>DASQUF010000380.1:0-13282 GCA_035641435.1 Propionibacteriaceae bacterium
CCCGAGTCCATCAGACCCTGATCGTCATGCCATCAACCGACTACCGAGACCGTTGATGGTGTCCTCACTGGGTTCCCATCGCCTGATGCCTGGGCTGTCCCTAACGGTGCCGAGTCGGTTGGGAGCGGCCAGCAGTCGCAAACTCCGCCGCGGGTGGGGAGTGCGCACGCGGGCGTGTGGTTGCCGTTCAAGCTTCGGTCCTGAGCGAATGAGTCGGTTGGTGTCATATCGAAATCTCCGGGGATCGGGTTCCTGGTCAGGGTGTTAACCCCCGCCGAGGCGGCGTGCTGTTCTCCGGTGGGCTCGTGTCGCGGCGGCGGACTATGCCGCCGCAGCTGCCGTGGCCGCCGGGCGCCGGCGACGTCGCAGCTCCTGGACAATGGCGTGTTCGCGCTCGACCAGGGCCAGCAGGTCCTCACTGATCCTCAGCCGAGTGCAGCCGGACTCATCCACCCAACGGGTGAAGGTGGTGCCGCGGGCGATGGATTCCTCGACCCGCTCGAGCTCCAGCAACAGGAACTGCTCGGTCAACCTAGTTATGGCGCCGTCCACAGGAGGCCCCTTCAGTAGTGGAGATCATCCGAAGCCCCACTTCTTGAGCCGACAGTCACCGTTTACCCTCTCGTCGACTCCGTAAACGAGGGTCGCTGACGGTGCCGGGTGCGTCAGATGCCAGGGTCAGCACCGACCAGCCCCTCACGCGGCGGAGGCCAGCCGGGGCCGATACCCCGCCCTGCAGAGCCATGACCCACTGTGGTCCAGGCTCGGCGTTCTCCTTGCTCTCGCGGGTGCCTGCCATAGTCTGCCGCGCATGAGATGCCGCGCCGTCGGGTAGGTGTGGCAGGACGGCGCGCCAGCGTCGGTTTGGAAGGAGCGATCACCATGAACGCCGCCGCGGAGCCGAACCCGGGTGACCCGGACCGGGCTGACCTGCCGCTGCCGGACTTCGACCATCTGCCGCTGAACTCGTTGAGCCAGCGCATCCGGACCCTCGATCTGGCCCAGCTCAGCGTCGTGCTCGACTACGAGCGCGCGCACGGTGCTCGGCTGCCGGTGCTCCAGGTGCTAGAGCGGCGCCGCGACGAACTCGCGGAGGGCGCTGAACCATCCGGAGGATCGCCCTCCGGCCCCACGCCGGAGAAGGTCGACGGCCCGCCGGTCGTCCGCCAGGTCGACCAGACAACCGACGCGCCGACGATCAACCCGCCGTCCCAGGGCGTGCCTACCAACCCCGCCCAACCGCGGTCGTGATCGGACTGTCGCTGAGGCCGAATCTTCCGGAGGCCGCCTCAGGTCGCTGCATGCGACTTCAGTGGCAGGACACTACTGACGTGCCACGATCGCAGCGGTTTCGGCCTGTCTGACGGCTGCAACGTTGTCGGCGTGGTCTTCGATCAGGTTCTGGCCGAGACGTCGACGACGACCTGGTGGAGGATGCCGGTGAACGGGAATGGCGGCGTCGACGTTTCCGGGAGTGGCGGGGCGGACGCCAGCCGTCGACCGCCCCCGACCAGCAGCCTAGGGCTCCTCAACGGCGCGGATGCTGGCTAACGCTCGGGCAGTGTTCTCGCCGCACTGCCGGTCGCGCCCCTGCGCATCGAGTGGCCTAGTAGGTCGCCGTCATCCCCGCTACAGCGATCATGCCCTTACTGGGAGAGGTCCATCTCAAGACGGTCCAGCAAGGTTTCGAGAGAAATCTCGAACTCTTCGGCACTTCGGTCCTCGCTGAGCAAGGGCTGGAACCTCGCCACCGCGGGGCTGCCGCTCAGGTCGATCTGCCCGTCTCGGCTGGGAATCTTTGCGTTCCCTTCGTCGAGAGGTTCTTCGACGGGCGATGTCGCTGCTCCTCGGACCGCCGCTTCGAGCAGGAGGTTACCGAGCAGGAAGCCGCTGAACGCCCGATAGGTGCCGACGACCTGCTGATCGGTGAATCCGAAACCACTCAGCGTGGACAGAAAGTCGTCGACGAGCTCCAGGCTGCGCAGCGGTGGCCGCAGCCAGGGTGCCGCCGGGTGTCGGGTGGCCACGAGCGGGAATGCGGCGGGATGCTCGACGGCGATGCGCCGCACCGCGTGCGCAAGACCCTGTAGGTAGCCCTGCCATGTTTGGCCGAGCTGGTCATCCAAGTCAGCAAGATCCTTCAGCAGCACGGCAACGACGGCCTCGAGCAGATCTTCCCGGCCGGCGACGTAGCGGTACAGCGACATGGCCTCGACTCCCAGGTCGAGAGCCAGACCACGCATCGTCAGTCCCTGGGAGCCCTTGCGATCGATCGAGTCCAGCGCCGCCTGCACGATCACATCCCGATCGAGGCCCTTGCTGGCGTAGGGCTTGTCCAGAGCGTCCTTCCCTTCTGCGTGCATGATGACCACCCTCCACTCACCGATCATCTTGCTACGCAGCGCCGATGCCGAGCACACCGCGGCTGCGAGGACGGCTCACTCCCACCCGAGCCGCAGAGCTCACCCGCCGGTCATGCCGTAGCGATATAGCGAAGGGGACGGTGCCGCCCGCGACACCGTCCCCTCCTGGGAGCCCCCCGTCAACGGCTCCCGCGCTGCAGACCTTGCTCAGTCGCGGACGCGCGTGCCGCCCTCGACGTCGGTGTCGATCTGCTCCTTGCGGACCTCCTCGTCGACCGTCACCTGGTCGGTCACCGTCTCGGTATCGAGCCGGACCCGCTCCACCGGGACCGCCTCCTTCTCCACCACGGGACGCTCTTCACGCAGCACGACCTCGTGCTCTTCGTCGCTGATCGCAGGACCCGACATCGCCTCGTCGCGGTTCGCCTCGGTGATCGGCTCCCGCTCGACGCGGACTTCCTCGCGGCTGACCGGCACCGTCTGGGTCACGTTCTCGGTCACCACGTACTTCCGCAGCCGCGCCCGCCCGGCTTCCTGCGTCTGGGTGCCGACATTCAGCCGCTCCTCCGAGCGCGTCATGGCGTCATCGGTGGTGGGACCGGACGTGTCGTGACCCACCGTTGCTCGGCGATCGGTGTCTTGGTCGTAGTCGGCGCCGCCGTCGTAGACCGCACTCCGGTCAGCATCGCTGCCGCCGAGCCGGTAGTACGAGTACAGGGAGTCCTCTTCCTCCGGCGTGAGATGACCGTCAGCATCGACGCGAGGGGCGTCCTTGACGGTCGCCTTGTCGTACGTCACGACGATGTCGGAGCCGGAGAGCGAAGCTCCGGACAACGGCACGAAGGACTCGGAGGTACCGAACAGACCCGTCTTGACCGTCACCCAGTTGGGCTCACCGCTCTGGTCATCCAGATAGATCTGGCCCACTCCGCCGATCTTGTCGCCGTCCGCGCCGATCACGTTGCCGTTCGTGAGCGATGCAAGTTGCTCTGATGTCAGTGCCATGGAACCTCCTTCTGCTTCACAGCAGCGAGTCTGCTGATGGAGGCTTACAGCGTAAGCCAACTGCCTTACAGCGTAAGCCTGCCCGGTCCGTTCCGCGAAATCCTGACGCTCGTCGGGTGCCCAGACGGTCAGTTACCCCGGATAGGGTGACGCTGGGCGCGCCGGGAAGTCTGGTCGGCACTTCTACCGCCGACCGCTAAGGGGACTTCCGATGAGTGCGGCTTCTGCTGGCGGCCCTAGCCGTCCAAAGCCTGGGCTGTTCGGCTACGGCTCGTGGTCTGAGGCGAGGCGGATCGCTGGCATACTCCGGCGGGAAACCGTTGGTGGTGCGCTGCTTCTCATAGCGACGGTGTTGGCCATGGTGTGGGCGAACTCACCGTGGGCCAGCGCTTACCAGACGCTAAGGGATACCCGCTTCGGTCCGGACTCGCTGCACCTGGATCTCACGGTTGGTCAGTGGGCGGCGGACGGCTTGCTCGCGATCTTCTTCTTCGTCGCCGGGTTGGAGCTCAAGCGAGAGTTCGTGGCCGGCGATCTGCGCGACGTACGGCGGGCGGCGTTGCCCGTGGCCGCCGCGGTCGGTGGCATGGTGGTCCCGGCCGTGCTGTTCGTGATCATCAACCGCAACACCGGTGGCGAGGCGCTGCGGGGCTGGGCGATCCCGGTGGCCACCGACATCGCGTTCGCCTTGGCGATCCTGGCGGTTGTCAGCAGCCACCTGCCCGCCGCGCTGCGCACCTTCCTGCTCACCCTCGCCGTGGTGGACGACCTGCTCGCCATCATCGTGATCGCCGTGTTCTTCACCACCGACCTCCACCTGGTCCCGCTGCTGTTGGCCGCTCTGCCGCTCGCCGCGTTCACCGTGCTGGTCCAGCGCCGGATCCGCTCCTGGTATCTGCTGCTTCCCTTGGCGGTCACCGTGTGGGCACTGGTCCACGCCTCCGGTGTGCACGCCACCGTCGCCGGAGTGCTGCTCGGCTTCGCCGTGCCGGTGGTGCGCAGCCGCCAGGCGGGCGGGCCCGACGCCGGCCCCGGCCTCGCGGAGCATTTCGAGCACCGGTGGCGGCCACTGTCGGCCGGCGTAGCGGTGCCGGTGTTCGCATTCTTCGCCGCGGGCGTCACCCTCGGAGGGTTCTCTGGTCTACGCGCCGCGCTACTTGACCCGGTCGCGGTCGGAATCGTGGTCGGGCTCGTAGCGGGGAAGGCGATCGGCATCCTCGGCGCCTCCTATCTGGTCGCCCGGCTGACCAGGGCCGAGCTCGACGACGCGCTGAGCTGGTTCGACGTACTGGGTCTTGCCCTGCTCGGCGGGATCGGGTTCACCGTCTCCCTCCTGATCGGCGAACTGGCCTTCGGGCCAGGTAGCGAAAGAGACGACCACGTCAAGGTCGCCGTCATCACCGGCAGCCTGCTCGCGGCCGCGCTCGCCACCGTAGTGCTCCGGATCCGCAACGCGGTGTACCGGCGCATCGAGGAAGCGGAGACCGTCGACGAGGATGCCGACGGTATCCCCGACATCTACGAACAGCACGATCCACGTGGGTGAGGGTGTCGTCGCCAGCCGTTGGCGTTGACAGGTCCGGCGAAGGTATCGATGCTGCTGAGATGGAGGTCGTCGCCACGCAGCTGACACTCCCGGAGTCGTACGGCGCGCCCCATCGCGTGCTCTCGTGGCCAGAGGTCGAGCAGAAACTCATCCAGTCGAAGACCTACTGGCTCGCCACCACGCGTCGTGACGGCCGCCCGCATACCGTCCCCGTCGACGGCATCTGGCTGGAGGGCGCCCTCTACTTCGGCGGTGACCCCGCCACCGTCCACATGCGGAACCTGCGCTCCGATCCGCGGGCCGTCGTGCACACCGAGTCCGCGGAGTCACCCGTGATCGCGGAGGGCACGGCGAGGTGGCACCAGCCAGGTCACGAGGAGATCGGCCGACTGGTCGTGGCAACGCGGGCGAAGTACGGATATTCGACGTCCCCTGATGCGTACGGCGCTGGAACCTGGCGCCTGTCGCCTGCACGGGTGCTCGCCTGGAACGTGCTCTACGAGGACGCCACTCGCTTCACCTTGACCTGATCCCGTGCGCACGACGCTGGCGCGGACCTCTCGGTGACCAACGCTGTCGCTGCTGCGGGCCTACGGTTGATGCTGGGTCGAGCGACGGATCGGCTGCTGGAAGCGGGGCGGCTCGGCAGCGGCATGTCCGGTGAAGCGTTCGATGATCGAGGCAGCGACGTCACGGAGCTTGAGGTTGCGATTCTGCGATGCTCGCCGCAGGATGCCAAAGGCGACGTCTGGGGTGCACTGGTTCTGCGCCATGAGCACGCCCAGAGCCTGGTCGATGGTTGATCGACTGGCCAGTGCCTGTTCCAGCTGCGATGCCCGCTCGTCGGCCTCGAAGAGTCGAACGGCCGCCGGGATCGTGCGTGCAACCTCCTCTGTGAACAGTGTCGCCCGATGCAAGGTCTCGTCGTCGAACGCCTGGGGAGCCGGTGCATACAAGTTGAGAGCGATGCGGCCTCCGGAGCTGACCTCCCCGGGAATCCCGGCCGCTGAGGCGAAACCGAGCAGGCTGGCCACCGCAGCCCAGGCCGGCCAGCGTCGCTCCTGCGCCAAGTCGATGCCGGTGAGAACCGCACCGGTGCGCAACGCCTCCACACACGGACCGTCCTCGGTGTCGAACTCGACCTGGTCAGCCTCCCACGCCGAACGGTCGCTGGTACCGACGGTGATCGGGTTCCCGTACAGGGTCGTGCTGAGGCTGTAGGAGCCCACGACCTCGATCAGGTCGGCTGTCATGTCGGCCGCTGCTTGTAGGTAGCCGTCGATCGACGTGCTGGCGCGCAGACTGGGCTCAAGGCGTGTCCACACATGGTGGCGAAACGCGTCGTCAGGCATCGGATGAGCCCCTCTCGGGTGTACGTAGGGGCGGATCGCCTCGGTGGTACGTCCCATCGGCAGTTGGCTGAACGAGTCTAGGGCCCTGAGGAGAAGCGGGGATAGTCCGCCCAGAGGCTGATCCCAGCTACGCTGCTGAACCGGGATCAGCATGGTGTCACCTACCCGTTGGGAACCTCGCCACTCCCATGCCAGGGACCGGTCTTGGTGAGTGGACTTCTCACAGCAACACAGCTCAACCGCTCACTCGCGCAGATCAGCGGCGCACCAAGGTGCGGGCGTCGGCGGTCCGAAGCTCCACGGCTGGTCCACCCCGCACCTCGACGCGGCACCGTTGCCCCGGCCGGACCGGGTGTATTCCGGTGATGGCGCCCGTAGCGAAGACCATGCCGGCTCGGACCGGTTGCCCGCGACCGGCGAGGACGTTCAGGGCGGTCGCCAGACCAGAGTGGATACCCCCGGGCAGGTTCTCGCCAGATCCTTCGCCGACGAGCTGCCCATCGACGTAGCACGCCAGCCGGACAGGTTCTCCACCAGGCCAGTCCGCGATGGCGGAGCCGAGCACCAGACCGTTGTTGTTGCCGAAGTCGGCGGCGATCACGGTCGGGCCGAGCGCGTTGATGTCCGGGATCGGGCTGCTGGCCACCTCGATGCCCACCAGCAGCCGCTGATCCAGGCGCGCCGCCTGCTCGGCCTTCCAGCCGCCGCCGCTCCGGGCGGGCAGATCCCGATCGAGCCGGATGACCAGCTCTGCTTCCACGGCCGCGAACCCGGAGGTGAAGATGCCGACCTCGGATGCAGATCCGGGCTCGTCGCTGATGTGATACTGCTGCCGCCAGATCGGGCCGACCAGGCGGTCCGGCTCCCCGGCCGTGCGCCGGTCGGCCGGGATGTAGCCGATCTTCCAGCCGACCAGCGAGTCCGGCCATCGTGCGATCGCCAGCTCTTGGATCTCGTACGCCTCGGACATGCTGGCCGGAACCGTGCCCGGGAACCCGGTCAGACTCCGTCCCTCGCTCCGGGCAGCGACCAGCTCGGCGGCGACGACGTCCTCAGCGGCTGGTGTGCTCATCTCACGATTTTCTCCCGGCTGTCTTCCCTCGCCGTCACAGCCGGCCGGGCTGTCTCGTCTCTGGGCTGAGAGTGCCTTACTGGGATGCGAGAGGGGATGGTCATGCGGGTGTTCGTGGCGGGCGGAGCCGGAGTCATCGGGCGGCGGCTGGTGCCGCAGCTCGTGGCCCGTGGTCACCAGGTGACGGCGACGACGACCGACCCGAGCCGGCTCGGACTGCTGGAGCAGCTGGGTGCCGAGGCCGTTGTGATGGACGGACTGGATGCGGGATCGGTCAAGGCGGCGGTGGCGGCGGCCGGACCGGACGCGATCGTGCACCAGATGACAGCGATCTCCGCGGCGCATGCCGGCAAGCCCGACATGAAGCACATGGACCGCTGGTTCGCCACCACCATCCGGCTACGCACTGAGGGGACGGACCACCTGCTGGCCGCGGCCGAGGCAAGCGGGGCGCCCCACGTGGTTGCGCAGAGCTACGGCAGCTGGAACGGCATCCGCACCGGCGGATGGGTGAAGACCGAGGAGGACCCGCTGGATCCCGAGACGGGGACGGTGGCCCGTCCAGGGACGGAGGCGATTCGCCACCTGGAGGAGGCGGTCATTCGGACTGGTGGCGCGGCCCTGCGCTACGGCGCCTTCTATGGTCCGGGCGCCACCGACGACCAGGTCGAGCTCGTCCGCAAGCGGCAGTTCCCGCTCGTCGCCAGCGGCGCCGGCTACAGCTCGTGGGTGCATCTGGATGATGCAGCGAGCGCTACCGTCCTGGCCGTGGAGCAGCAGGCGAAGGGCGTGTTCAACATCGTCGATGACGAGCCCGCCCCGGCCAGCGAGTGGCTGCCGTATCTGGCGGCGTGCGCGGGTGCCAAGCCCCCGATGAGGGTTCCCAAATGGCTGGCCCGGATGCTGGCGGGGGAGGTGGTGGTGACGATGATGACCGAAGGGCGCGGCTTCTCCAACGCCAAGGCGAAGCGGGAGCTGGGCTGGGAGCTGCGCTACCCCTCGTGGCGCCAGGGCTTCAGAGAAGAGCTGGCGTGACCCGGGTCGAGGAGTTCGAGGAGCTGCGGCCGCTGCTGTCGGCGATCGCCTACCGAATTCTGGGCAGCGTGAGCGAGGCCGAGGACGCAGTGCAGGAGACCTGGCTGCGCTACGAGGCCACGCCGACCCGACCCATGTCGACCAAGGCCTTCCTCTCGGCTGTGGTCACCCGGATCTCGATCGACGTGCTGCGTTCTGCCCGCTTCCGGCGGGAGAAGTACGTCGGGCAGTGGTTTCCCGAGCCGCTGGTTTCCGACCCCTACGATGACCCGGCGCGGTCGGCGGAGCTGGCCGACTCCGTGTCGATGGCGGCCCTGTTGCTGCTCGAGCGTCTCAGCCCGCTCGAGCGCGCGGTCTTCGTGCTGCGGGAGGTGTTCGGGTTCGGCTTCGCCGAGGTTGCCTCGGCCGTGGGCCGGTCGGAGGCGGCGTGTCGCCAGCTCGCGGTCCGCGCCCGGCGGCACATGGAGGAGGGGCGTCCGCGGTTCGAGGCGGACCGCCGCGAGCGGGATGAGCTGGCGGCGCGCTTCTTCGATGCGCTCCGAGAGGGCGATGTCGATGGCCTGCGCGAGCTGCTCGCCGCTGACGTCTCGATGATCGGCGACAGCGGCGGCAAGGCCCCGCAGTGGGCCAGGGGCATCATCGGCGCCGAGAACGTGGCCCGCGTGCTGGCCTCGATCTATCCGTGGCTCGTCCGGGTGGGGGTCGAGATGGAGCCCCATGAGGTCAATGGCCAGCCGGGTGCGATATTCCGCGATCGGGACAACAAGGTGCTCACCACCTGGACGATCGACGTACTCGACGGGCGGATTCAGACGATTCGCGCGGTGAGCAACCCCGACAAGCTCGGGCATTTGGGTCCGGTGGCGGACGCCTGGGTGATCCTCCGCGAGGCGAACCAGGCGCGCCGGCCCACCGACTGACGGGCTCACCCGCCGATGATCACCGGCCGGGCATCCGGGTCGAACTCGCCTCACTTCGAGGCAGCACGCCGACCAAGGCGATGGGTAGATCGCGAGGCGCGGGTGTCGTCCGCAACAACGGTCCGCGCCGCGAAGAAAGCAGGAGTAGCGTCCGGCTCGTGGACCCGGAGCTCGGTCCCTGCGTCTCGAACCCGGACGCCTATCAGGTGCTCTTCGAGAACGACCGGGTGCGCTTCCTGAGGTACATCGGCGACACCGACTCCCGGGCCATCTTCATCGAGCTCAAGGACGGCGGCCCACCGGCCGCCACGACGGGCGCCCGGAGACGCGCCCCTGGGGCCTGCCGACGCAGTCGACTAGGGCTGCTCACCCGACGGGAACATCGGTCCTGACCGGGTGGAAGGGTTCGTACGGACCAGCGAGTCGACCGCCGCCCAGGACCCGCGGAGCCATTGGTCCCTCACCGCAATCCTGGCGAAGAGCTCGAGGCTCACATTGCGGATTCTAAGAACTGCCGACCGACAGGAGCGGGAAGCGGACCGCCTCCCGCACGACGCGCTCGGCCGTTTCCGTCGGTGTGAGGGCAGACGTGTCGAACCACCATCCGACGTCGCCGAAGTCTCGGCGCATGTCGGCGTCGAGCCGGTCGTAGCCGTCGAAGTCCCATCGCTCGTCCCGGGCACGCGTGCCGTTGCGCTGCCGGCACACGGCGGGCCCGGGGGCGAGGGTGACCAGGCGTACGGGTCGCGGTGCGAGCAAGGTGAGAAGAAAGTCCAGCTCCGCGCGATCCGCAACGACTGTGTCCATCAGTACGGCAGAACCGAAGTCGACGAAGTTGGCGGCCAGGGAGCACATGTTGCGGTGACACAGCTCGACCTGGCGGGCCGCCTCCTCCGGTGGCTCGCCGGCGAACCACACCCGTCCGCTGAGGATCATCTGGTTCACGTCGTCGCCCTTGGCCCCGGCCGCCCGTGGTAGCAGCCGGGCGCCCAGCGTGGCCACGGTTGACTTCCCGGCGCCGGGCATCCCGTTCGCGATCACGCACCCGGACAGCTCGACGGCCACAATGATCGGATTCTCCACCCCGGTACGGCCGACCCCGGGCCCGGCCGCTGGAACCGGGAGGTGGATACTGCGGAGAAGCAGCGACTCACCAACGAAGGAGGGACCCATGGCTACGGCACGAGACATCATGACGGGCAACGCCGAGTGCGTCTCGGTCAACGACACGCTGGCCGATGCCGCGCGAAAGCTGCGCGACCTGGACGTCGGGGCGATGCCGATCTGTGGCGACGACAACCGGCTCAAGGGGATGCTGACCGACCGGGACATCGTCGTGAAGTGCATCGCTGAGGGCCGAGACCCGAGTTCGACAAAGGTGTCGGAACTGGCCGAGGGCAAGCCGGTCACCATCGGTGCGGACGACTCGGTCGAGGAGGCACTCCGCACCATGAAGAATCATGGGGTACGCCGTCTTCCGGTCATCGACGGTCACGACCTGATCGGCATCGTCAGCCAGGCCGACATCGCCCGCAACCTCCCCGAGGAAAAGGCCGGCGACCTGGTGGAGGCGATCTCCTCAGCACCGTCGAACAGCTGACCTCGCGTCGGCGGCGCATCAGGGCCTGCCGAGCTGCCGGTCGAGGAACCGCCGTAGTTCGGTGAGGACCTCCAGGTCCTCCGGTGCGCCGCCGAACCCCCCGTGCGGCCGGGCTTCGAAGACGTGGAGCTCCGCCTCCACTCCAGCGTCGCGGAGCTTGCGGTGCATCCGGACGGTGTTGGAGAGGAAGAGGTCGCGGGTCCCGGTCGTCAGCAACGTGGGTGGGAAGCCGGAGAGGTCACCGAACAGCGGCGACAGGTAAGGGTCAGTCAGGTCACGGCCGTTCGCGTAGAGCAGGTTGACCGGCCGCAGGCGGCCGAGGGTGTTGTCGAAGGCGGCGACTGTGGAGAAGCTGTCGCCGGACTCGGTCAGGTCGGACTCCGGAGTGAGCAGGACCAATGCCGAAGGCATCGGCAGCCCTTCGTCCTTGGCCCGCAGCATCAGCGCGGCGGCCAGGTTTCCGCCGGCCGATCCGCCGCCGACGACGATGTCGGACGGAGCCCGCTGGTCGAGGAGCGCCCGATACACCGCGGTGATGTCGTCGAGCGCCGCGGGAAACGGATCCCGGGGCGGCACGCGGTAGTCGACCGCCCAGTGGACCAGGCCGGTGGCGAGGGCGTTGCGCGATGCGGACAGTCGAGCGACGTCCCCACCGCCGAAGATCAACGCGCCGCCATGGATATCGAGGAAGACCGGCGACTGGTCAGGGTCGCGTAGGTCGTCGACGTGCAGCACGTACGTCGGCACTCCCGCTATCTGTCGCTTCTCGGCGTGCACCGGGATCTCGACACCCGCGTACTGAGCCCGACTCTGTTCATTCGCCTCCTCTATCCTGCGCAACCAACCATCGGTGTCCTCGAGGGCAGGGAAGGTCTCCTCGACCCGCGGCTCGGCGAGGACCGCGCGGGCCTGTTCGCTCAGGAACGGCGGGATGGGTGCTTGCGGCGGTGCGCTGTCGGTCATCAGCATCTCCTCGGCTTCGGCGTCTCATCGGTGTCAGCCGCTTGTGACCGGCCGCGCTGGCCCAGTCTTCAGCACGCCAGGTCTACCCGGACTGACTCAGGGGCGTCGGCCAGCATGATCACCGTCGAACCGTTCTGGCTTGTCCAGCCCACTGGCAGCAGTATCCAGGTGTCGTCTGTGTGCAGCAGGGGACGCAAGCCGTTGTAGCGGAAGCGTAGATCATCCAGCGTCCCGGGCAGCTGGGTAAGCCCGATGCCCGGACCGGTGAGACGAAGGTCTGTCCGGCTGTACACCGTCTCGCCCATCCCGAAGTAGGAGTAGAACGCTCTCGTGCGGCCAGCCCCGACCAGACCCTCGCGGAGCGCATGGTCGGGAAGGAGTCAGCGTGGGCCTCGCGGGCCTCGGCGTACATGCGTATTCCGGATATCCTCGGCCTGAGGCAGATCGAGGAGCGCAGTACCGGCTCGACCGTTCGCCGTCGACGCCGGAGAGAACCAGGATCGAGTTGAGAGGCGATGCCGGACCGCAACGGAGGGGTGACCAGCCACGACGTGGCTCGGCTGGCCGGTGTCTCCCAGCCGACGGTGTCGCGGGCGCTGCGGGAGGATCCCCGGGTCAGTCCCGACACGCGTGAGCGGGTCCGGGTGGCCGCGGAGCAGCTGCACTACGTTCCCAGTGCGATCGGTCGAAGTCTGTCCACCCGCAGCACCCGGCGGGTGGCGATGGTCGCGGACCTCGGCAACCCGCTGTACCCGGAGCTGATGGCTCCGGTGCATTCCGCACTGGAGCAACACGGGTACCGGCTGGTGCTGTTCGCCGAGGACGAGAACATGGACGAGGCCACGGCATACGACCCGCTGTTCGACCAGTCCACCGACGGCGTCGTTCTGACGACCACCCGGCTCAACTCCACCCTGCCGGCCGCGCTGACCCGGCGGGGGATTCCGTACGTGATGCTGAACCGGACCATCCCCGGCGCCGAGGCGGTCACCTGCGTCGCCGACAACGTCGACGGGGCGCGCCAGGTCGGGGTCCGGTTCGTGGCCGATGGGCACCGCCGGATCGCCGGGCTGCTCGGACCGGAGCAGACGTCCACCGCCCGGGACCGCGAGCGCGGCTTCCGGGACGCGTTGGCCGAGGCCGGCGTCGCGCTGCCCGAGCGGTACGTGCACCGGGACTGGTTCACCTACGGCTGCGGGTACGCCGGGATGCGGCGGCTGCTGGAGGAGCGGCCGGCCCCCACCGCCGTCTTCTGCGCCAACGACCAGGTCGCGGTGGGCGCCATCAACGCCGCCGTCGAGCTGGGCGTGAAGGTGCCCGACGACGTCGCGCTGATCGGCTTCGACGACCTCCCGATGGCGAGCTGGCCGATCTTCTCCCTGACCACCGTCCGGGTGGCGTTCACGGAGATGAGCGAGGCGGTGGT
>DASQUF010000381.1:0-3656 GCA_035641435.1 Propionibacteriaceae bacterium
CCAGGTCGAGGCTGGAGGGCTCAGGGTCCGGGAGACGGGTGGAGCCGGTGGGGTCGGCCGTCCGGGCGCCCCCCTCGCCCCCTCGGGAAGTCGTCTTCGGGTCCCCGGAGCGTTCCGGATCAGAGTCAGTGTCGGCGTCTCGGTTTCGGCGCGCGCTGCCCTCGGTCGGGCCGGCGGAGGTGACGGCGGCTCGGTCGGCCGTCCGCAGCCGCCGCCGGTTCTCACGCGCCCGCCGGATCCCCGTCCGCAGCAGCAGCAGCGCGGCGATGGTGACCAAGGCGGCACCGAAGCCGGTGAAGAACACGCCGGC
Organism: Propionibacteriaceae bacterium; assembly: GCA_035641435.1. GTDB lineage: Bacteria > Actinomycetota > Actinomycetes > Propionibacteriales > Propionibacteriaceae > Microlunatus. The sequence goes on from DASQUF010000381.1 coordinate 311, forward strand.
GCTGGTCACCGGCACGAGGACGCGGAAGAGCGACAGCTGATACACGTCTGGGTTGCTCAGCACGATCGCCACGCTGAAGACCAGCACGAGAATGAGCAGCGCCAGCGCAAGGACGATCATGTCGTTTAGTATCTCTGGGTCGCGGCCCGAGTTCGGACTCGGTCGCTGGGGACGAGGTGTGTTCCTTGTCCGCTCTGCTGAACCACAAGCAGACCAGTAGTGCAGGTGGTTAGACTTCGCGCGGTTAGCGGCGTACCGTGCGCGTGCGCAAATGGATTAGTTGAGAGGACGTCGTTATGCCAGTAACCCTGTCGGGGGTCAACCTCACATTCGTTGCCATCGTCGGGGTCATCGCCGTCATCGCGCTCGTGATGGCCATGGTGTTCCGCCGCGAGGTCCTGGCCGCCAATGACGGCACCACCAGCATGCAGGCCATCGCCCGCGCCGTGCAGGAGGGCGCGAGTGCTTACCTCGCCCGGCAGTTCCGCACGCTCAGCGTCTTCGCCGTCGCGGCGTTCTTCCTTCTCCTTCTCCTCCCGGTGCACTCCAGCGAGGAGTACGGCGAATGGACCCTGCGGGTCGCTCGGTCGGTGGCGTTCCTGGCCGGTGCCGTCTTCTCCGCCCTGATCGGCTATCTGGGCATGTGGCTGGCCGTACGGGCCAACGTCCGGGTAGCCGCGGCCGCGCGCGACGCCGGCCGGGACCCGGCGATGCGCATCGCGTTCCGCACCGGCGCCCATGTCGGAATGGCAACCGTGGGGCTGGGGCTGCTCGGGGCCGCAATCGTGGTGTTCACCTTCCGCGGCGACGCCCCCACCATCCTCGAGGGCTTCGGGTTCGGGGCCGCGATGCTCGCCATGTTCATGCGCGTCGGCGGCGGCATCTTCACCAAGGCCGCGGACGTCGGCGCCGACCTGGTGGGCAAGGTCGAGCAGAACATCCCCGAGGACGACCCGCGCAACGCCGCGACCATCGCCGACAACGTGGGGGACAACGTGGGCGACTGCGCTGGAATGGCCGCCGACCTGTTCGAGTCCTACGCGGTGACCCTGGTGGCGGCGCTGATCCTGGGCAAGGCGGCGTTCGGCGAGGCCGGGCTGGTGTTCCCACTGATCGTCCCGGCCATCGGCGTGATCACCGCGATCATCGGTGTCTTCCTGACCAAGCCACGGGTCGGCGAGAACGGCCTGAAGACCATCAACCGCTCCTTCTACATCTCGGCGGGGATCTCCGCGGTGCTCTGCGCCATCGCCGCCTTCGCGTACCTGCCGGCCGACTTCGCTGGCCTCGACCTGCCGGAGGGTTCCGTCGTTGACGCCCCGATCGACGACCCGCGCATCGTGGCGATCGGCGCGGTGATCATCGGGATCGTGCTGGCGGTCGTCATCCTGTCGCTGACCGGCTACTACACCGGCACCGAGGACCGCCCGGTCAAGGACGTGGGCAAGACCTCCCTCACCGGCCCGGCGACCGTGGTGCTGTCCGGTATCTCCGTCGGCCTCGAGTCGGCCGTCTACACCGCGATCGTCATCGCGGCCGCGGTCTACGGCGCCTTCCTGCTCGGCGGGTCCGGCGTGGTCGGCCTGTTCGCCATCGCCCTGGCCGGCTGTGGCCTGCTGACCACGGTCGGCGTGATCGTGGCCATGGACACCTTCGGTCCGGTCTCCGACAACGCCCAGGGCATCGCCGAGATGTCCGGTGACGTACACGGCCCCGGGGCGCAGATCCTCACCGAGCTGGACGCGGTGGGCAACACGACCAAGGCCATCACCAAGGGCATCGCCATCGCCACGGCCGTGCTGGCGGCGACGGCGCTGTTCGGCTCCTACACCGACGCCATCCGCGGCGTGCTCGCGGACGCCTACGGTGAGTTCATCGACGAGGCGGTGGTGTTCGCGCCGCAGACCCTGGTCGGGCTGATCCTGGGTGCCGCGGTGGTGTTCCTCTTCTCCGGACTGGCCATCAGCGCGGTGGGCCGGGCGGCCGGCGCGGTCGTGTTCGAGGTCCGTCGTCAGTTCCGGGAGATCCCCGGGATCATGGAGGGCACCGGCAAGCCGGAGTACGGCAAGGTGGTCGACATCTGCACCCGCGACTCCCTGCGGGAGCTGGCCACTCCGGGCCTGCTGGCCCTGTGCGCTCCGATCGCGGTTGGCTTCGGTCTCGGTGCGTCGGCCCTGGCCGGCTACCTGGCCGGCGCCATCGCCGCCGGCACGCTGATGGCGGTGTTCCTGGCCAACTCCGGCGGAGCCTGGGACAACGCCAAGAAGCTGGTCGAGGACGGCCACCACGGCGGCAAGGGCTCCGACGCCCACGCGGCCACCGTGATCGGCGACACCGTCGGTGACCCGTTCAAGGACACCGCCGGCCCGGCGATCAACCCGCTGATCAAGGTGATGAACCTGGTTGCCGTGCTGATCGCACCCGCGGTGGTGGGCATGTCGGCGCTGAGCGATGACCCGAACCCGCTGCGCTACGTGATCGCAGGCGTCGCCCTCGCCGTGATCGTGGTTGCCGTGACCATCAGCACCCGGCGACCGGTGGCCATAGCGGAGGTCGACGCGGCCCCGGCCGCCATCGCGCCGCCGACGCCGACGGCGCCGGGCGATGCAGTCGAGGACACGGTTCAGGTCGAGCGGGATCCCGTCGATGCTCGGCGGATCAACGTGGAGCAGGCCGAGGCCAACCCGACCAACAGCGGACGGCACTAGCTCGGGAGCGGTCCGCCTCCCGCCGCCTCCGACCCGCGGATACGCGAACACGTCGGTGAGCAGCGGCGGTCACTGCCGGGCGCGGGGCGGACGCGGGGTAGCGCGACGCCTCGGAACTCCAGCCCGCCGCCGTCTCATTTGGTCAGACGCTGCCCGGGCCCGTTCCTGGAGCGCGACACGGCGCTCGTCGCTCATTGCTGAGAGTCTGGCCGACAGCGGGCGGTGACTGACGTCGAAGGCCAGGCCGAGCTATGGGTTGCGTGAGCGCCGCCCCAGACGGAAACGGCTAGACGACCGCCAGGCCTTCAAGGAATGGTTTGCGGACAGCTGCTGCGCCCTGCTGCTGCCCTGAGTACCTGCCCGATCCATGACGGGCGCGCTGGCACACTGGAGGGGAGATGACTTCCCCATACCTTGGTGACCAGCGACCCCCGGAGAACCCGGAGCCGGACCCGGCGCTGGCTGGCTTCCCGCCACCCCAGCCGTACCCGGTAGGCCCGGTCGCACCCCAGCCGTACGCGCCGGCGCCGTACGCGGTCGGCCCGTCCGCACCCCAGCCGTACGCGCCGGCGCCGTACGCGGTCGGCCCGTCCGCACCGCCTGACCCGCAACGGCCCTATCCACCCGTCGATGGCAGG
>DASQUF010000382.1:0-5975 GCA_035641435.1 Propionibacteriaceae bacterium
TGCGCACGCTTGGCGTGTGCGCCGGCCTCGGTCTCGTCGTCGGGGTCATCGGGCTGGTGACCTGACCTCCCCCTGCTGGCGGCCGCGGTGTGCCGAATCTGCAAGCCGGATGACGCGGATTGCGCCTACTTCTTCCGATTAGGGTGAGCCACACCTAGCGGGTTTTGGGAGGACGCGATGGAGGCAGTCGACTGGTCGACCGAGTGGTGGCGGAGCCTGGTCTGGATCTTCGGAGTGTGGGTCCTGGTCCTGGTCGGCTTCACCCTGCTGGTCTGGCTCCTGGTCAGGCGCACCGGCTGGGGTCGGCAGTTCTGGCGGCTGTCCAGCATGTTCTTCATCCCCCACCAGCGCACCTGGCGCGCTTGGCGGCCGCTGCTCACCGTCGCCCTGCTGCTGTTCTTCACCGTGATCTCGGTCCGGTTGGACGTGATCCTGTCGTTCAACAGCAACGCTCTCTACACCGCGATCCAGGAGTTCGACACCGCAACGTTCTGGCGGTCCGTGGGCATCTTCGGCATCCTCGCGACGATCAGCGTGGCCCTGTCCCTGATCTCCTTCTACGTCGGCCAGGCCCAGGTCATCCAGTGGCGCCTGTGGCTGAACCAGCGCATGGTAGGTGACTGGATGATGGGCGCCGCGTACCACCGCGGCCGGTTCGTTCAGGCGCCGGTGGACAACCCGGACCAGCGCATCCAGGCCGACGTGGGCTCGTACGCGGACACCTCCCAGTCGTTGGCCCTCGGCCTGGTCAGCTCGTGCATCTCGCTGGTGTCGTTCAGCGTGATCCTGTGGGGGCTGTCCGGGCCGCTGGAGATCGGCGGCGTGACGATCCCGCGGGGCATGGTCTTTCTCACCTACATCTACGTGATCATCGCCACGGTGTTCGCGATTCGGATCGGCCGACCGCTGATCCGGCTCAGCTTCCTGGCCGAGCGGCTGGCCGCCTCCTACCGTTATGCGCTGGTCCGGGTGCGGGAGAACTCGGAGAACGTCGCCTTCTACCGCGGTGAGCAGGTGGAGAGCGCTGGGCTCATGAGCCGCTTCGCCGCGGTCATCGCCAACACCTGGGCGATCGTGTTCCGCAGCCTGAAGTTCCAGGGCTTCAACCTGGTGGTCAGCCAGATCGCGGTGGTGTTCCCGCTGATCATTCAGGCGCCCCGCTACTTCGCCCGGCAGATCTCCCTGGGTGACGTAACGCAGACGGCCACCGCTTTCGGCAACGTGCAGGGAGCCTTGTCGTTCTTCCGCTTCGCCTACGACGACTTCGCCGGCTACCGCGCCGTACTGAACCGGCTGACCGGCCTGCTCGACTCCAATGACGAGGCTCGGGAGCTACCGGGACCTGCGATGGCGCCGAAGGCCTCGGGTCTGGGCATTCACAACCTCAACGTCACGCTGCCGGACGGCCGGCCGCTGCTGAGCAACCTGAACCTCGACCTCACCGGCGGCGCCTCACTGTTGGTCAAGGGCCCGTCCGGAACGGGCAAGACCACCCTGCTGCGCAGCATGGCCGGGCTGTGGCCCCATGTCTCGGGGACCATCGGCGTCTCGGTCGAGGGTGGCACCATGTTCTGCTCGCAGCAGCCCTACCTCCCGCTCGGCACCCTGCGGACGGCGTTGGCGTACCCGATGCCGGCGGCCGGGCTGGACGACGCGACGGCCCAGGCCGTGCTGCAGGCGGTGCTGCTCGGACACCTGGTCGGGCGGCTGGACGAGGAGGCGGACTGGTCGAAGACGTTGTCGCCGGGTGAGCAGCAACGGCTGTCGTTCGGCCGCATCCTGCTGGCCCGGCCGGCGCTGGTGTTCCTCGACGAGAGCACGTCGGCGCTCGACGAGGGGATGGAGTACGCGATGTACTCCCTGATCCGGCAGTGGCTCCCCGGGATCACCATCGTCAGCGTCGGGCACCGCGCCACCCTGGACCCGTTGCACACCAACGAGCTCCGGCTGGTCGGCGACGGCCGCTGGGAGGCCAAGACCCTCGTCGGCTAGGACTGCGGTCTCCTCTTCCTCCTGACTGGTCCCGGTCAGGGAGAGGATCCGGCGGCCGTCCGGTAGCGGTCGGCCAGGGAGCGCAGCACGTCGCGCAGCTCGGGCGGGTCCAGTACGTCGAATGCGACGTCGAGCGAGGTCAGGTACGCCACCAGGTTCAGCATCGAGTCACCGCCGGTCTCGAGCACGCACGAATGCTCGTCGACCGCGGTCAGCAGCCCCCCGGCCGGCGTGATCCGGTCGGCGATCGCCTTCGCCGGCGCATGCAGGCGGACTCGCGTCGGGTAACGCCACGCCTGGGAGGCGGTACCCCGGATGACGTGGCGCGCGGCATCCTCGGGCGGCTCGCGCGGGAGAAACCGTGGTCCGGTCGGCAGCCGCGGCCGCACCCGGTCCGCTCGGAACGTCCGCCAGTCGGCGCGGTCGCGGTCCCACGCCAGCAGGTACCAACGGTGGCCGGTGTAGACCAGCCGATGCGGCTCGACCCGGCGGGTCTCGTCCTCGCCGGCATGGCTGGTGTAGTCGAAGCGCAGCTGCTGGGCGTCCCGGCAGGCGGTGGCGAGGGTGACCAGGACGTCGGCATCCACCGTGGGCCCGCCGCCCGCCGCCGACACGGTGGCCTGCCGCAGCGCATCCAGCCGCGGGCGGAGCCGGGCCGGGAGGGTCTGCTCCAGCTTGGTGATCGCCCGCAGCGAGGTCTCCTCGATCCCGGTGACCGTGCCGGCCGCCGCGGCGCTCAGCCCCAGCCCGACGGCCACGGCCTCCTCGTCGTCCAGCAGCAGCGGCGGCATCGCCGCCCCGGACCCCAGCCGGTAGCCACCGGCGACGCCGGTGCGCGACCGCACCGCGTAGCCCAGGAGGCGCAGCCGCTCGACGTCGTTGCGCACCGTCCGGCTCGTCACCTCGAGGCGCTCGGCCAGCTCCGTGCCTGACCACTCCCGCCGCGACTGCAGCAACGCGAGCAGGCGGAGCAGCCGCACCGAGGTGTCCAACATCGCTTCAGTCTGGCAGCCATTGAGGAACCGGACGTTCCGCAAGAGCCGATAGCGTCGAACACACAACAACGAGAGAGGACCATCCCCATGAGCCTGCGTGGCTTCGCCACCCTCAATCTCTGGGCCGACGACGTGCCCGCCGCCGCGGCCTGGTACGCCGAGTTCCTCGGCATCGAGCCGTACTTCTCCCGACCCGGTCCGGACGGCGTCCCGGCCTACATCGAGTTCCGGGTCGGCGACTCGGCGGACGAGCTGGGCATCATCGACCGCCGGTGGGCGCCGCCCAGCGCGCCGCGCGAACCCGGCGGGGCGATCATGCACTGGCACGTCGACGACCTCGAGGGCACCCTGCAGCGGCTGATCGCGCTCGGTGCCACGGAGTACGCCCCGATCACCCCGCGCGGGGAGGGCTTCGTGACCGCCTCGGTCGTCGACCCGTTCGGCAACGTCCTCGGGGTGATGTACAACCCGCACTACGTCGAGGTGGTCGAGTCCACTCGGCCGGCCTGACCCCGTGGACCTGCTCGAGTTCCCCGACGCCGCGGCCTGGGAGGCCTGGCTGGCCGTACACCACGCCGACGCCTCCGAGGCCTGGCTGCGGATTGCCAAGCGCGGCTCCGGCATCGCGACGGTTCCGATCAACGATGCGCTGGACGTGGCCCTGTGCTGGGGCTGGATCGACGGCCAGCGCAAGAGCCTCGATGCCGTCTCCTTCCGGCAGCGCTACTGCCCGCGGCGGCCGCGCAGCTCGTGGTCGCAGGTCAACGTGGCCAAAGTCGAGGCCCTGACCGCCGCCGGCCGGATGCGACCGCCCGGGCTGGCCGAGGTCACCGCGGCCCAGGCGGACGGGCGGTGGGCCGCGGCGTACGCGTCCCAGCGCACCGCCGAGGTACCGTCGGACCTCGCGGCCGCCCTGGCCGCGCACCCCCGCGCCGCCGCGGCATTCGATGGTCTCGGACGGTCCGAGCGCTACCAGGTGATCCTGGCGCTGCTCAGGACCCGGACGGAGGAGGGGCGTACGCGGGTGCTGACCCGGGCCATCGAGCGCCTGGAAGGATGACCAGGTGACGGCCGAAGTCGAAGCAGAGGGTCGACCCCCTTGGACCCCCGCCGCGCGCGAGGACACACGGGAGCGCGTGATCCTGACCCCGCCTGCATACGAGGTGGCCCGGTTCCGAGCCCACTTCCCGGCCCTGGTCGACGGGGCTGCTCACTTCGACGGGCCCAGCGGGTCGCAGACGCCGGACGTCGTCGGGGCGGCGATGAGCCAGGTGATGACCGGGCCGCTGTCCAACCGCGGCCGGATGACCGTCGCCGAACGCAACGCCGACCGCGCGGTGACCGAGGGCCGGGCGGCGCTGGCCGACTTCCTGAACGCCGACCCCCGCGGCATCATCTTCGGTCGCAGCATGACCGCACTGACGTTCGAGCTGGCCCGGACCATGGCGAAGGACTGGCGACCGGGCGACGAGATCGTGGTGAGCCGGCTCGACCACGACGCCAACGTGCGGCCCTGGGTGATCGCCGCCGAGACCGCCGGTGTCGAAGTGCGCTGGGTGGGCTTCGACGTTCTGACCGGGGAGCTGGACCCGGCCGCGGTGGCCGAGCAGCTGAGCGGGCGGACCCGGCTGGTCGCCGTGACCGGTGCCTCCAACCTGATCGGCACCCGGCCCGACCTGCCGGCCATCGCCGAGGCTGTACACGCGGCCGGTGGCTGGCTCTACGTCGACGGGGTGCACCTGGCTCCGCACGCCCCGGTCGACGTGGCCGAGCTCGGCGCCGACTTCTTCGCCTGCTCCCCGTACAAGTTCCTCGGCCCGCACTGCGGCGTCGTCGCCGGGCGCCCGGAGCTGCTGGAGCAGCTGCGGCCGGACAAGCTGGTGCCGTCGTCGGACACCGTGCCCGAGCGCTTCGAGCTCGGCACCCTGCCGTACGAGCTGATGGCCGGGACAGCTGCGGCGATCGACTTCCTGGCCGACGCCGTACCGGGGGAGGGCGGACGGCGTACGCGACTCGAGCGGTCGATGGCTGCCCTCGAGGCGTACGAGGACGAGCTCCGGGTCGAGGTCGAGAACGCCCTGCTCGAGCTGCCCGGCGTGACGCTGCACTCCCGGGCGGCCCGGCGAACGCCCACCCTCCTGGTCACCTTGTCCGGCCAGGAACCGGCCGACCTCTACCGCCGGTTGGCCGAGCGCGGGGTGAATGTGCCCGCCGGAACCTTCTACGCCTACGAGCCCGCCCGGCATCTCGGACTGTGGCCGGCCGGGGGCCTGCGCATCGGGCTGGCGCCGTACACCGACCGGAACGACATCGACCGGCTGCTCAGCGCACTCACCGCCATCGTGAGCTAGCGGAGCCGGACCGACAGGCAGGTCACGCAGCCTTCAAGCTTCTCGAACTCCCCGATCGGGGTGGGCACGACCTCCAGTCCGCGCGCCTCCAGCAGCTGGCGGGTCTGGGGCGCGGCCGCCGACATCAGCACGGCGCCGCCGCCCAGGTCGACGACCGCGGTGCCGGGCTCCTCGGGCACCGGCAGGAACTCCGGGAACCGGTGGTCCGGCTCGACGTTGGCGGGATGGCCGATGACCGTGCCGTCCGGCAGCGCCGTGACCGCCGACTTGAGATGCAGCACCCGGCGGACGGGAACGGGGACCACGGTCCATCCGCGGGGCTCGACCAGGGAGCGGAGCTGGGCGATGCCGGCGTCGTCCGTGCGGGAGCTGGCTCCGACGTACGCGGTCCGTTGGGAAAGGCGGGAGGGAAGCGAGCCCCGGCCCCGGCGGCGAGCTGTGTCGATCTTGAGCACGTCGCCGCCGTCCAGGTGTCCGGGGACGGAGATCCGGGCCACCTGGAGCGGGATGCCCTCGGCGGCCAGACCGGTCAGCGCCCGCTCGGTGCTGGCCACCTCGCCGGCCCGCGACTGCGCGCCCGGGCTGGTCAGCACCGCGAGGTCGTCGAAGACCACCACGGTGTCCTCGACGAACACCC
>DASQUF010000383.1:0-6844 GCA_035641435.1 Propionibacteriaceae bacterium
CGACCTCGGCTGGTCGCCGACCGCGGTGGTCGCGGTCCGGATCGGCGGTGCCTTCCTGGTCCTGCTCGTGCCCTGTCTGGTTCTCCTCCGGCGGACCCGCCGTCCCACGCCTCGCCAGTCGGCCCGGGTCATCGGGTACGGCGTGGCCGCCATCGCGATGGCCCAGCTCTGCTATTTCAGCGCCGTCCAGTACCTCTCGGTCGGGGTGGCCCTGCTGCTGGAGTACCTCGCGCCAGTGCTGCTGATCGGCTACCACTGGCTACGCGACCGGCGGCGTCCGACGTACCCGGTCCTGGTCGGGGCGACGATCGCCCTGGTCGGGCTGGTCTTCGTGCTGGACCTGCGCGACGGGCTGACCCTGAACCCGATCGGCGTGCTCTGGGGGCTCGGCGCGGCTGTCGGGCTGGCCGCGTACTTCATCCTCAGCGAGGACGCCGATGGGGACCCGGTGCACCCGCTGCTGCTGACCACCGGCGGCACCGGCGTAGGAGCCCTGGTCATCCTGGCCGTCGCGGCCACCGGCTTCCTGCCGATGACCGCCCACACCGGCACGGCCACGTTGGCCGGAGCCGAGGTGGCCTGGTGGCTGCCGCTGTTGCTGCTGGTCACGGTCAGCGCGGTGTTCGCCTACCTGACCGGCATCATCGGCGTACGCCGGCTCGGCAGCTCGGTCGCGTCGTTCGTGTCTTTGTCGGAGGTCATCTTCGCGGTCGTCTTCGCCGCACTGCTGCTGGCCCAGCGGCCGTCCGGCTTCCAGATGGTCGGTGGGCTGCTGATCCTGGCCGGCATCACCGTGGTGCAGCGCGGCTCGGCCGCCCGGAAACCGGTCACCAACGACGCACCCACGGGCCGGGAGCCTGCCGTTTCTGACCGGTTTCCTGACGGGTCACGGGTGTGAGAGTCGACGACGTGCAGGTTCCCGCCTCGCCGGCTGCCGTCGCGGCCCGGGAGGTGGCGGCGGAGTACTGCTCGCCCGCCCTGTTCAACCACAGCGAGCGGTCGTACTACTTCGCGGTCGGATTCGCCTCGGTCCTCGCGCTGGACTTCGATGCCGAGCTGCTCTACGTCTCCGCGCTGCTGCACGACCTCGGGCTGACGAGTGCGTTCGACAACCACCGGATGGCGTTCGAGACGGCCGGCGGGCACGCCGCCTGGGTGCTGACCGCCGGTGCCGGCTGGCCGACCGCCCGACGACGCCGGGCGCTCGAGGTCATCGAGCGGCACATGTGGCCCTCGGTCGACCCGGCGTTCGATCCGGAGGGTCACCTGCTCGAGATTGCCACCGGGCTGGACATCTCCGGGTCCCGGCCGGACGTGCTACCGCGGAACTTCCTGAATGAGGTGCTGGCCCGCCATCCGCGACTCGGCCTTGGTGCCGAGTTCACCGCGTGCCTGACTGACCAGGCCGAGCGGAAGCCCGACACGCCCGCGGCCCGGCTGGTTGCCGGCGGGCTCGCGGAGAAGCTTCGCGGTCATCCGCTGGAGGGCTAGTGCCCCGAGGAGGGGTTCCGAAAACTACGAGGGCCGACCGAAGTCGAGGACCAGCCACACCTTGCCGTGCACGCTGTCGTCGACCACGTCGATGCCCACCTCGGTGAAGTTCGAGCTAAGCATGATGCGGCGGTGGCCGTCGTTGGGCGGCGTCTCGTTGTACATCAGGTTCTGCAAGGACAGGACGCCGGCCTGCGAGCGATTCGTGCTCACCGCGATGTTCTCCCCCACCGCGCTCCACCTGTATCCGGCCGCGCTGATCCGCTCGCCGAGACCGGCCTCACCGGGCAGCTGGTGGCTGAGCTGGTCGGCCGCGGCGATCTTGAGGTTGTGCGTGTGGGCGGCGGCGGCCAGCTTGGTGTTGCTCCTCAGGGCCGGAAGGCCGTGCGACGCGCGCTGCGCGTTGAGCCGGCCGAGGACGGCGGCCGCCCAGTCACTGCGAGCGGTGTACTTGCTGCTCGAGGTCGGCGATGCGCTGGTCGGCTTGGGTGACGCAGAGGTCGGCTTCGACGACGCCGTCGGCGAGGTGGTCGACCGGGAGGCGGTCGGGGTGGACATCGGCTTCGCGCTCGATCGCGTCGGCGTGGCGCTGGGCAAGATCGGGGTCATCGTCGGCGCTGGCGCGCTCGCCGTGGGCCGCTGCCGTGCGGTCGGGCGGCGGGTCGCCCCCCAGCTCGAGCGCGGTCCGTACCTGGCCGACGGCCGTTGGGCCGCGGCGGTCCGAGACGCCGGCTTGTACGTCGACCGCGGCGTGCCGCTGACCGTGCCAGTCGGCTTGGGTCGGCGGTTGGCCGTCGCCGCGGTCTTGTCGACCGGCTCGGTCTCGGTGTCCGTCGCGGCGCCGGAGGCGGCGGCCGGAGGGGGCACGGCGGTGACCGTGGGGCCCGTTCCGAGCGGGTCGGTACCGAACAGGATCAGGCCAGCGACGACGAGCCCGACCACACCGGCCGCGGTTGCCGAGGCCAGCCGCGCACGGCTGGGCATCATAATCTGAGTTATCTCCCCGATATTCTCCGGACCAGCCCAAGGTCACGGCTTTATAACGTCGGGCGTAATGCAAACACACATCGCGCCCCCGATCAAGCGCCGTACGGCTCTGTCTCACCGCCGTAGACTTCGCCGGTGCAGTCGCCAGTCGGGGCCACCGGCCTGCTGGTCGCCGGGACGTCCTCCGACGCCGGCAAGTCGCTGGTAGTCGCCGGGCTCTGTCGGGTACTGGCCCGTCGGGGTGTCGCGGTGGCCCCGTTCAAAGCCCAGAACATGTCAAACAACTCCGGCGTCTGCGCCGACGGCGCGGAGATCGGGCGGGCTCAGCTCCTGCAGGCCCAGGCCGCGGGGGTGCCGCCGGAGTCGGCGATGAACCCGGTGCTGCTCAAGCCGGGCTCGGACCGCCGCAGCCACGTCGTGCTGCGCGGCCGCCCGCACGGGACGCTCGAGGCCGGCGAGTACGCGACCGGGCGCGGGCACCTGGCCGCGACGGCGTACGCGGCGTACGAGGAGCTGGCCGAGCGCTTCGAGATGATCGTCTGCGAGGGCGCCGGGTCCCCCGCCGAGATCAACCTGCGCACTGGGGACTACGTCAACGCCGGTCTGGCGCAGCGCTTCGGGCTGCCGATGGTCGTGGTCGGCGACATCGACCGCGGTGGGGTGTTCGCCGCGCTGTACGGCACCTGGGCGCTGCTGGAGGAGGCCGACCGCAAGCTGATCAGCGCCTTCGTGATCAACAAGTTCCGCGGCGACGAGGCGGTCCTCGCCCCCGGGCTGGACGAGCTGACCCGGCGGACCGGTGTGCCGGTGGCCGGTGTCCTCCCTTGGCTGCCCGACCTGTGGCTGGACGCCGAGGACACCCTGGAGATCGGGGCCTGGCGGCACCAGGCCACCGACACCCCGGCGACGCTGCGCGTGGCGGTGGTCCGCCTGCCCCGGGTGTCCAACGCCACCGACGTGGACGCCCTGGCCGCCGAGCCCGGCGTCGAGGTTCGGGTAACCAGCGATCCGGACGTGGTCGCGGATGCCGATCTTGCGGTGCTGCCGGGCAGCCGGGCCACGGTGAGCGACCTGGACTGGCTGCGGCGGTGGGGACTGGCCGCCGTATTGGTCGACCGGGCTCAGCGCGGGGCGCCGGTGCTGGGGATCTGCGGCGGCTACCAGATGCTGGCGGGCCGGATCTGGGACGAGGTGGAGACCGGCACCGGGCTGGCGGCCGGCCTGGACCTGCTGCCGGTCCGGGTCACCTTCCACGTCGACAAGGTCCTCGGCCGACCGGAGGGCGAGTGGCGAGGGCACCCGGTGTCGGCGTACGAGATCCACCACGGGGTGGCTGAGGTCGACGGCGGAGAGCCGTTCCTGGACGGCTGCCGGGCCGGGGCGGTCTGGGGCACCATGTGGCACGGCGCGTTCGAGAACGACGGCTTCCGCCGGGCCTGGCTGAGCGAGGTTGCGGCGGCGACCGGGTCGCCGTGGCGCCCGGCCGCCGGCGCCCCCGCGTACGCCGACCGTCGGGAACAGATGATCGACACCCTGGCCGACGCCCTGGAGACGCACGTCGACCTCGATCTGCTGCTGGCCGGGACGGTGGTCGGGCCGCCGTGAACGCGCGCTCCCGTGATCTGTTGCGCGCGCGGCGGGGGTTCAAGGGGGTCGTCCCCCTTGTCTAGGTCCATCCGGGTCCTGGTCATCGGGATCGGCAGTGGTCAGCCGGAGCACCTGACCGGCGAGGCGGCTGCGGCACTGAACGCGGTCGACGTCTTCCTGGTCGCCGACAAGGGCACCGCGAAGCACGACCTGGTCGCGCTGCGCACCGCCCTCTGCGAAACGGTGATCGAGCACGATCGCTACCGCGTCGTTGAAGTGCCGGACCCGGAGCGGGAGTCCGGCGGGGGCTACGAGGCCGGGGTGCGCGAGTGGCACGCGGCCCGCGCCGCGGCGTACGCGGAGGTGATCCGGACGGAGGTGCCTGACGGCGGCACGGTCGGGTTCCTGGCCTGGGGCGACCCGGCGCTCTACGACAGCACCATCCGGATCGTGGAGTCGGTCGCCGCCCTCGGCGTGGACCTGGAACTGACCGTGGTGCCTGGGATCAGCAGCGTGCAGCTGCTGGCCGCCAGGCACCGGATCGTCCTCAACCGGGTCGGGCAGCCCGTGCACCTGACCACGGGCCGGCGGTTGGCCGAGGAGTACTCCCCGGCCCTCGGTGACGTGGTGGTGATGCTGGACGGCGACCTGGCCTGCGCCGGGCTCGTTGCCGAGCACCCGGATCTGACGATCTACTGGGGCGCCCAGCTGGGCCTGCCCGACGAGGCCCTGGTCGCCGGGCCGCTGGCGGAGGTGCTGCCCGAGATCCGGACCGTACGCGCGGCCATCCGGGAGCAGCGGGGCTGGGTGATGGACAGCTACCTGCTGCGGCCCAAGTCCTGATCCCGCTGACGGATGAGCTGGGCTCGCCGCATCCCGACCAGGTAGCGCGGCGAGCCCAGCGCGCCGGGCCAGTAGACGGGACCAAGGCCCAGGGCGCGACGGATGCTGTCCGCCCGCGACGACGGGGCCGCCTTGAGGCCGAACCAGGCCATCAGCTCCGAGGTCGACACCTCGGCGTACCCCACGGTCTCGTTCGCCCGGCCGATCATCCAGCACACGGCCGCGGCGGCGGTCCGCGGCTTGGCCCGGCCGGTGAAGCTCCGCGGGTCCGCCACCGCGACGTCGTGCACCAGGCGGCGGGCGGCGGTCCGGTGCTCGGTGTCGAGCAGCTCCGCGCAGCAGCCGTCGACCAGCGTCACGGTCTCGGCAACCCGCTCGGCGATCCCGTCCGGAATGCCCTGGGTCTCGAACGGCTCGTCCGGCAACGGTTCCTCGGTCAGCGTGTCAAGCTGCTCCGCGCCACCGACGAGCTCGGCCAGCATGGCCCGGCTGAACGCGTTCAGGTCGGCAAGGTCGAGAAGGTCGTCGTCGCGGGAATCGTCGTCGAGGGGGTCGAGGACGCCCATCCGCTCCATGAGGGCCGCGGGTCCCTGGCGGCGCGGGCGGCTGACCGCATCGAGGTATTCCTGCTCGTATTGGTCCAGTGCGCTCAGCGCGAGCTCGGTGCCCGCCGGGTCGAGACCCGCCTCGGCGTGCCCGAAGCGGATGAACTGCCTCAGCACCTCCGGCATCCGCTGCAGGTATGCGCCGTCGGCCACGATCTTGCGCGGGTACCAGTCGAGCATCAGGATTTCGACGGCGGCTCCGCTCCAGCGCAGCGGATCGCCGTAGCCGTAGTCGGTTCGGTACCAGGCGAGGTCGTCGGTGATGCCCCGGTCATCGGGCCGGTCCAGGCCCTGCGCGTACGGGCTGGCCAGGAAGCGGTCGACCAGGTCGTTACGACCCGCTTCCGACCACTGCGGCTGGTCGAACCCCGTCCCACCCGCCGGCAGCTGGCGCATGACCCACTCGAGCAGCGGTCGGGACTGCGGCCAGTCCTCGGTCTCCTCCCTCGGCCAGGTGCGAGCACCGATCTCGATGGCGTCGGTCAGCCGGGCGCGCGCGTCGGCCAACGACAACGGTTCGATGTCGACACCACCGCCCTCGTGCTGGCGCCAGAGGTCCTCGACAGCGCTCAGCGGCTGGTCGGCGAAGAAGTTGTTCTTGACGATCGTGCCGAGGTTGAAGTCCACCAGGGTGACAGCGGTGAGGTCGTACTCGGCCAGGCGGACGTGGACGAAGACGTTGGCGACGTCGCGGAACTCATCCAGAAGCTGAGCCGCCGCGACCACCTGCACGCGGCTCAGCTCGTGCAACCAGCGCGGCAGCAGGAAGCTCCCGGCACCGATGGTCCGGAGGGTGCGGGCCCGCAGCAGGTCGTCGTCGACCAGGTGAGCCGAGGTCCAGGCCAGCGCGGTCGCCGCGGGGTCCTTCTGTCCGGCCATGAAGTCCAGCACAGTGTCCACCGATGGTCGCTGGCCAGCCGTCGAGCGGTCGAACGGATTGTCGTTGCGTGGATCCAGGGCGTCGAGGAGACCGCTGACCAGGCCCAGCAGGGGCAACGGATGGCCGGTTTCCAGGGCCTCCGCCACCTGGTCGAGAAGGTCGGGCTCGTGGTCCTGACGATGCTGAGGACGACCGGCCGGGCCGGACCGGTGGGACGAACGCTTGTGGGGCTTCCGGCCCCTGCTCTTCGGCACCCGACCACCGTACGGTTGCCGGGGTGGCTGGACGTACCCGGCACCCCGCGGGATGGCCCTAGGGTGACGAAGATGAGCGCCCTGATTCTGCCGTTCGGCGATGCGTCGCCGACCGTCCACCTGGCCGCCTGGCTCGCCCCGACGGCGACCGTGATCGGACAGGCAACCATCGCGGCGGATGCCAGCGTCTTCTTCGG
>DASQUF010000384.1:0-4399 GCA_035641435.1 Propionibacteriaceae bacterium
TTGCGACCTCGCCGCATCGTCGTCGGGGAGAACTTCCGCTTCGGCTTCCGGGCGTCGGGCGACGTGCGCACGCTGGCCGAGCTGGGGCGCGGCAGCTTTGAGGTCCTCGCCCTGCCGCTGGTCAGCGACGGCACCCAGCCCAGCTCGTCGACGGCCATCCGGCACGCGGTGGCCGAGGGCGACTTCGGCCGGGTTCGCGAGCTCAGCGACGCCGCGTTCCGGGTCACCGGCGTGGTCGTCCGCGGCGACCAGCGCGGGCGCGAGCTGGGCTACCCGACAGCCAACGTTCCCACGGAGGCCGGGATGGCCGTGCCCGCCGACGGGGTGTACGCCGGCTGGCTGACCCGGCTCGACCAGCCTGACGCGCCCCGCTGGCCGGCCGCCATCTCCGTCGGCACCAACCCGACCTTCGACGGCCTGGAGCGCCGGGTGGAGGCGTACGTGCTGGACCGGGACGACCTGGAGCTCTACGGAGTCGAGGTCGCCATCGAGTTCTACGCCCGGCTGCGCGGTCAGGTGAAGTACGCCGGCCGTGAGGCGCTGGTCGCCCAGATGCACACCGACGTGGAGCAGACCCGGCACCTGCTGCACACGGTCTGAGCCAGGTCGGCGCGGCCGCGCTGGACATCGCCCGCCCCGCTGGGCGGAATGCCGGCATGACCGTGACCCGGGTGGGCAGTACGACGTCCGGCCGGGCGCCGAAGCGGTAGTCGCCGACACGCCGCTAGGGTGCTGACCGCAGCACAGAGTCGACGTCGGTGATTGTGACCAGCGGCGCGTAGAGCGCCATGGCGTCCAGGGCCCGCTGGTGGTCGACCTCACTCAGCCCGGCGCAGGCATCGGCGACGACCAGGACCTTGCGGCCGGCGTCGGCCGCGGGCAGGGCGGTCGACAGCACACAGCAGTCGGTGGATACCCCGGTCAGCACCAGCGGCGCGTCGGGGTCCACGACCGACTCCAGGTCCCGCCCCCACTTGCCGAACGTGGTGGTGCTGACCACCGGTCCGCCCAGCCCGGCGAACGGCGGCACCAGGTCGTAGAGCGGGTCGGTCTTCGGAACCAGGGCGAATGGCCAGTCCGCGTAGTAGTCCACCCACGCGCCCGTCGGGCGGTCCGGCGCGACGAACCGGGTGCAGACCACGCGGTCGGTGAACGCCGGCAGCAGTCTCTCGGTCGCCGACGCCGCGCGGGCGAAGTCTGGAGTACACCAGGCGCTGGCCGGATCGGCGAAGATCACCTGCAGGTCGATGGCGACCAGCCAGGGGCGGCTCACGCCGCGACCGACTCCTGGGTCCGGATCGCCGACCGGGAGAAGATCAGCGTGCCCAGGAAGCCGACCAGCAGCGCCACCAGGACGCCCAGGTTCGCGAACGCCCACGAGCCCTCGCGCCCGCCGAGCGGCCCGAGCAGGTAGCCCTGCCAGCGCAGCCACCCCGCAAAGGTGTTGGTGACCAGGCCCCAGCCCAGGAAGGTGCCGACCAGGACCAGGATCACGGCGGTCCAGCGCACGCTGCCGTAGCGCCCGCCGACGTCGTACAGGTCCGCCTCGGCGTAGTCGCGCCGTCGGAGCAGCACCTCGGCGACGAAGATCCCGCACCAGGCGGCGATCGGTACGCCGAGGGTGATCAGGAACCCCTGGAACGGGCCGAGGAAGTCGGTGGCGAAGAACACGACGTAGATGGCGCCGAGGATCATCAGCACCCCGTCGATCCCGGCCGCGACATAGCGGGGGACCTTCAGCCCGGCGCTGAGCAGCGCCAGGCCGGAAGAGTAGATGTCCAGCACCGCGCCACCGACCAGGCCGAGCACGGCGACCAGGACGAACGGGATGAGGAACCAGGTGGGCAGCACCGTGGCCAGGGCGCCGATCGGGTCGGCCGCGATGCCCTCGCTCAGCTCGGCCGAGGAGCCGGCCAGGAGCAGGCCGAACACCACCAGCAGCACCGGCGCCAGCGCCCCGCCGATGGTCGTCCAGCTGACCACCGCACCGCTGCCGGCGGTGCGGGGCAGGTAGCGGGAGTAGTCGGCGGCCGCGTTAACCCAGCCCAGACCGAACCCGGTCATCATGAACACGAGTCCGCCGATCACCGCCGGGACGCTACCGGCGGGCAGCGCGGCCACCGCCGCCAAGTCCACTCGGCCGAGGACCAGGATGATGTAGACGATGGTGAGGGCCCCGGTGACGATGGTGATCACGGTCTGCAGCCGCATGATCAGCGAGAAGCCGACCACGCCGGCCAGCACGATCAGCCCGGCGATGATCACCAGGGCGATCAGCTTGGTACCGGTCCCACCGCCCAGGCCCAGCTGGGTCAGCACGGTGGCCGTGGCCAGCACGGCCAGCGAGGCCAGGACGGTCTCCCAACCGAGGGTGAGCAGCCAGGACAGGGCCGAGGGCAGCCGGTTGCCGTTCACCCCGAAGGCGGCCCGGCTGAGCACCATGGTCGGCGCGGACCCCCGCTTGCCGGCGAGCGAGACGATGCCGCAGAGCAGGAACGAGACCACGATGCCGATCAGGCCGACCACCACCGCCTGCGCGAAGGAGATCCCGAAGCCGAGCAGGAAGGCCCCGTAGCTGATCCCGAAGACGCTGACGTTGGCGGCGAACCAGGGCCAGAACAGGTCGCGCGGCTTGCCCCGGCGCTCCGACTCGGCGATGGTGTTGAGGGCGTTGAGCTCCACGCCCAGTCCGCGTGCGGCCCCGGTCGCGGCGTCGGGAGTGTCGGTGGTCGCCATGGCGGCATCGTAGGACGCCGGGGTGACGAATGCGCGTGTCATCCGGCTCAACAAACGCGGCCACGCCCGCGAGGGATTTCAAGGGGGGTCGACCCCCATTGCCAGGACGCAGGTGACGATTCGCCGCTGCTCAGGCGCGCTGGTAGATTAGGGGGCGCCGTAGAGCGGCCGCGGACCACCAAGAGCTCCCACTCACACCGCGTGAAACGCACCCAGTCGGGTTGCCGGGGGCGCCGCGCAACTCAGAACCGAAGGGAGAACAGTGTCGATCGACGCTGCCGAGAAGAAGAAGGTCATCGCCGAGTACGCCACCGGTAGGGGCGACACGGGTTCCCCTGAGGTACAGGTGGCCATCCTCACCAAGCGGATCGCGCACCTGACCGAGCACCTCAAGGAGCACAAGCACGACCACCACAGCCGTCGTGGTCTGATGCTCCTGGTGGGTCAGCGCCGGCGCCTGCTCAACTACGTGGCCAAGACCGACATCGAGCGTTACCGCTCGCTGATCGAGCGGCTAGGCCTGCGCCGGTAGGCGCATCTCGGCGGCACCGCGCCGCCGAGCGGCCGCGTACGACCCACAACTGAACACACATCCATCAAGACCGGTCGCATCCCACACGCGCTGCTCGAAAGAACTTCGGTCCTCGGTAGTGGTTTTCGGGACGGACCTCGGCTTCGCCGGGGGACCTGACCCGCGGACCTCGATCGAAGACCGACTTCGAGTCAGGTCGAGCGAGTGTTCTGGTGTGCGGATGTGATCGACAACATCGCGCGAGCGGCTCGGCTGCCGCGCACCAGAGAGGAATCCCGTGGAGGGACCAGAACTGCAGTACAGCGAAGCCGTCATTGACAACGGTGCCTTGGGGCGCCATGTCGTCCGCTTCGAGACGGGCCTGCTGGCCCGTCAGGCCGCCGGCTCGGCGGCCGTCTACCTGGACGAGGACACCATGGTGCTCTCGGCCACCACCGCGCAGAGCAAGCCGCGCGACGCCATCGACTTCTTCCCGCTGACGGTGGACGTCGAGGAGCGGATGTATGCCCTAGGACGGATCCCCGGCTCGTTCTTCCGCCGTGAGGGCCGCCCGTCCGAGGGGGCGATCCTCACCTGCCGGCTGATCGACCGGCCGCTGCGGCCCTGTTTCGTCAAGGGCCTCCGCAACGAGGTCCAGGTCGTCGTCACCGTGATGGCGCTGAACCCCGACAAGCTCTACGACGTGGTGGCGATCAACGCCGCGTCGCTGTCCACCCAGCTGGCCGGACTGCCGTTCACCGGCCCGATCGGCGGCGTACGCGTCGCCCTGATCGGAGACCAGTGGGTCGGCTTCCCGAACGTCAGCCAGCTCGAGGAGGCCACCTTCGACATGGTGGTCGCCGGTCGGGTGACCGCGTCCGGTGAGGTTGCGATCATGATGGTCGAGGCGGAGTCCACCGAGGCGACCTGGAACCTGGTGCAGTCCGGCAGCACCGCTCCCACCGAGGAGATCGTCGCTGCGGGCCTGGAGGCGGCCAAGCCGTTCATCGCCACCCTGTGTGACGCGCAGGCCGAGCTGGCTGCGAAGTTCCCCAAGGAGACCGCGGAGTTCCCGCTGTTCCTGGACTACCAGGACGACGTGTACGCCGCCGTAGCGGACGCCGCAACCGTTGAGCTGTCCGAAGTCATGTC
>DASQUF010000385.1:0-2417 GCA_035641435.1 Propionibacteriaceae bacterium
CGCCTCGTCGCAACCACCCGCCCTCGCAAGCTCGGGCTCCTGCCAGGCCCGTCCACGCTCCTCGGTGTCAGCGACGCTTCGACCGTGCTCGGTTTGTCACCACGACGGCCAGGGGCTATGGGCTCTGAGCCTGTCGAAGGGTCGCATTAGGCTCGAACCATGTGCCGTAACATCCGCCCGCTGAACAACTTCGAACCGCCGGCGACCAACGCCGAGGTGCACGACGCGGCTCTGCAGTACGTGCGCAAGATCGCCGGCACGAGCAAGCCGTCCAAGGCCAACGAGGAGGCGTTCCACCGCGCGGTGCACGAGATCGCCCACGCCACCGAGCATCTGCTGGAGAGCCTGGTCTCCACCGCACCGCCGAAGAGCCGTGAGGAGGAGGCGGCGAAGGCTCGGGCACGGTCAGCCAAGCGCTTCGCCAACGCCTGATGGCGGAGGTGCTCCGGTACGCCGCATTCACCCTCGGGGGCGAGGGCGGCAACCCGGCCGGGGTGGTTCTCGACGCCGAGGAGCTGGACGCGGCCGAGATGCAGCGGATCGCTGCGGAGGTCGGCTACTCCGAGACTGCATTCTTGCGGGCGCGGTCCGACGAGCCCAATGTGTATGACGTGCGCTACTTCGCGCCGGAGCGCGAGGTCCCGTTCTGCGGCCACGCCACCATTGCCTCGGCGGTCGCGCTGGCCGAGCGGGAGCCCGCGGCCGAGATGATCTTCCATACCCCGGCCGGCCTGGTCACGCTCAACACCGAGGAGTCCAGCGCCGGCGTCGTCGCGGAGCTGACCAGCGTCGCGCCGAGGGTGGTGGATCCACCCGAGGGACTGGTGGAGGCATGCCTGGAGGCCTTGAGCTGGGCGCCCGAGGACCTCGACCCGAGCTACCCGCCGAAGCTGGCCAACGCTGGGGCCGAGCACCTGATCCTCGTCGTCCGCACCCACGAGCGGCTGCGCGACCTGCACTACGACTTCGACGCGCTGGCCGCGATCATGGAGGAACACGGCCTGGTCACCCTCCAGCTGGTCTGGCCGAAGTCACGAAGGAAGTACTTCGCCCGCAACCCCTTCCCCAGCGGAGGAGTGGTCGAGGACCCGGCGACCGGCGCCGCGGCCGCCGCGTTCGGCGGCTACCTGCGCGAGCTGGGCAAGATCGGGCACACGGCGTCGTTCATCATCCGGCAGGGTGCCGAGATGGGCCGGCCGAGTCTGATCGAGGTCAGTGTGATGGAGGGCGAGCCCGGCGTACGGCTCCGCGGCCTGGCCAGCCGGATCGAGGAGGACTAACCCGCCGCTCGCCGGTGTCACCAGCTGCTGTGCACAGGCTGGCCCTCGTCGTAGCCGGAGTTGGACTGGACGCCGACCACGGCGTAGCTGTGGAACTCTTCGAGGTTGCTCGCCCCGGCGTACGTGCAGCTGCTCCGCACCCCGGCCACGATCGAGTCGATCAGGTCCTCCACGCTCGGTCGCTCGGGGTCGAGGTACATCCGACCGGTGGAGATGCCCTCCTCGAACAGGGCGGCCCGGGCCCGGTCGAACCCGCTGGCATCCTTGGTCCGCATCCGCACGGCCCGGGCCGACGCCATGCCGTACGACTCCTTGTACATCCGGCCCTGTGCGTCGGCCATCAGGTTGCCGGTGCTCTCGTACGTCCCGGCGAACCACGAGCCGATCATCACGCTGCCTGCCCCGGCGGCAAGGGCCAACGACACGTCGCGCGGGTACCGTACGCCGCCGTCGGCCCAGATCGCCTTGCCGAGCGCCCGCGCCGCCTCCGCGCACTCCAGCACCGCGCTGAACTGCGGCCGACCGACACCGGTCATCATCCGGGTCGTGCACATGGCCCCCGGCCCGACGCCGACCTTCACCACGTCGGCGCCGGCGTCGACCAGCTCGGACACCCCGTCGGCCGTCACCACGTTGCCCGCCACCAGCGGCACCCGGCCGCCGCTGGTCTCGGCGTGCCGGTCTCGCACCTCGCGGACCGACTTCAGGGCCTGCAGCATCTTGTCCTGGTGTCCGTGCGCCGTGTCGACGACCAGCACGTCGATCCGTGAGTCCAGCAGCGCCTCAGCCCGGCCGGGGACGTCGCCGTTGATGCCCACCGCCGCACCGATCAGCAGCCGGCCCTCGGCGTCGACCGCGGGCCGGTAGAGCGTCGAGCGCAGCGCGTGCTTGAGCGTCATCACCCCGACCAGTCGGTCACCGTCCAGGACCAGGGCCGCGGACAGGTGCCGGCGGGTCAGGCTGTCGAAGATCTCCTGGGGCGACGTTCCGGCCGCCACTGTGAGCAGGTCGGAGGACATCACGTCGTGGGCCTGGGCAAACCTGTCCACCCCGGCCGCGTCGGCCTCGCTGACTGTGCCCAGCGGTTGGCCGTCCTGCACCACCACGGCAAGGCCGTGCGCCCGTTTGGGCAGCAGG
>DASQUF010000386.1:0-7839 GCA_035641435.1 Propionibacteriaceae bacterium
TCGACGACCAGGTCCGGAATGTCTTGCACGATTCCGTCGATCTTGGCTCGCCGAGTGCGGACCATCTCTTCGTGGTTGGCCGGGTCATAGGAGATGACCCCGGTGTCCTTGGCTTTCTCGATGCCGCCGATGCGATGTTGCAGGCCGGCTGTCCCGGGGATCGCCCAGGGACGCGCGAGAGTCTCGGAATCCCTTAAGTACGGCAAGAAGACCGGCTCGCCAGCCTTGTCCGTGGCATTGGCCGCGTTCGCAAACTGCGGGTCGATCGCCGGGATGGCACTGAGGTCGGGGATCGGCCACGGCTCTGCGCCGTTGGCAATGTAGCCATCGGACAAGATCACGACAGGGGTGCGGTACTTGATCGCCAACTGCACTGCCTCGAGCGCAGTCGGGAAGCAATCGGCGGGGGACTGGGCTGCCAAGACAGGCACTGGTGCCTCACCATTGCGGCCGAACATCACCTGCAGCAGGTCGGCTTGCTCAGTCTTGGTCGGCATGCCCGTACTGGGCCCAGCGCGCTGGATGTCGCAGATGATCAAGGGCAACTCGGTGGCCACGGCCAGTCCGATGGTCTCCGACTTCAGTGCGACGCCGGGTCCGGAGGTGGTGGTGACTCCCAAATGGCCGGCGAAGCTCGCGCCGAGCGCGGCACCTACTCCGGCGATCTCGTCCTCGGCTTGGAATGTGGTGACACCGAAGCGCTTGTGCTTGCTGAGCTCGTGCAGGATGTCAGACGCCGGAGTGATCGGATAGGAACCGAGGAAGAGCGGCAGGCCAGCTTTTCTCGATGCGGTGATCAGGCCGTATGCCAGCGCCAGGTTCCCTGAGATCTGGCGGTACTTTCCGGCCGGCATGGGCGCCGGCGCGACCTCGTAGGTGACGGCGAACACTTCAGTGGTCTCGCCGAACGCGTACCCAGCCTTGAATGCGGTGATGTTGGCGTCGCGGATCGCAGGCTTGGAGGCGAACTTGGTGGCGAGGAAGTTCATCGTGCCGTCGGTGGGCCGGTGATAGAGCCATGTCAGCAGCCCGAGCGCGAACATGTTCTTGGCACGGGTGGCGTCCTTGCGGGTGAGGCCGAACTCCTTGACCGCTGTGAGGGTCATGCCAGTCAAATCCAGGGCGTGCACCTGGTAGTCCTCGAGCGAGCCGTCGGTGAGCGGATCGCTGTCGTAGCCGACTTTTGCCAGGTTGCGCTTGGTGAAGTCCGCTGAATCGGTGATGATCACGCCGCCGCGGGGCAGGTCGTCGATGTTGGCCTTGAGCGCTGCTGGATTCATCGCGACCAGGACATCCGGCCGGTCGCCGGGAGTCATGATGTCGTAGTTGGCGAAGTGCAGCTGGAAGCTGGAGACGCCGGGCAGGGTGCCGGCGGGTGCGCGGATCTCGGCTGGGAAGTTCGGCAGGGTGGAGATGTCGTTGCCGAACACCGCCGAGTCGGCGGTGAAGCGGTCCCCGGTCAGCTGCATGCCGTCGCCCGAGTCGCCGGCGAAGCGGATCACCACACGGTCGAGGGTGTGGACCTGTTTCACTGCTGCCTTTCCTTGGCGTACCTATCCCCTGGTCGCCGGGGGATAGGTTGGCTCGGCTGTCGCGGCGGCGGATCTGCGGCCATGGTCGTCTGTTGAGCCATCTACATCATATGGCGGTCCTCAGCAGGGTCCGTTGTGACTCAGCCAACGAGAACGGCCGGGAGCGGAGGAGGAGGGCGGTCAGTTGCCGGTGGCCGTTGGGATCTCTTCGAGTTGACGCGAGGTCTTTCGGCCCAGGCTGACCGCGGCGGCAGGGAACACGATGACTGTGAGCACACCCGCGCCGACCAGCGCGGCGGCGTTCTCGGGCAGCATCGTCCCCGACTCCAAGCCGATCTCGGAGACAGCGCCTAGGTTGGACCGCATGCGCTGGCTCGACTGGTATGGAGACGGGTCGCTGTACGTGGTCGACATCGCCCTGGCCTGCTGCGCGCTGGAGTTCGAGGCCGCGGCGACGGGGGTCGCTCCCGCGCCGGCGGAGCTGGCCCGGGGGACCGCCGTCGCCGTCGTGGTGTCCGGCACGGTGACCGACCGGCTCGCCCCGGCGGTGTGTGCGATCATCGACGCCTGCGCCGAGCGGGGGGTGGACCGCCCCGCGGTGATCTCGTTCGGGGCGTGCGCCTCCTCCGGCGGGCCGTACTGGGACTCGTACTCGGTGACCAAGGGGGTCGACCAGCTGGTGCCGGTCGACGTGTTCGTACCGGGCTGCCCACCGCCGCCGGGAGCCCTGACCGAGGCCATCGACGCGCTGGCCGGCCGGGAGCCCGCGTGAGGCTCGTCGCGGCGCAGGACTGGCGGGCCGGCGTCGAAGCCGCCCGGGCCGACGGCTACGGGTTCTTCGACTGGCTGGGGGCGGAGGACCTGGTGGGGCGGCAGGACGCGTTGCTCGTGGTGCTCGCCCTGCGCCGGCTCGACCGACCGGGGGACGTCCTGCTCCTAGGCACCGAGCTGAACCGGCAGGAACCGCGGCTGGACAGCATCCGGGACCTGTTCGCCGGGGCGGCCTGGCACGAGCGGGAGGCGGCCGAGCTGTTCGGGGTCGAGTTCACCGGCGGGGACGCGGCCCGACTGCTCCTGGCCCCCGGGTTCACCGGGACGCCGCTGCGCAAGGACGAGGTGTTGGCGGCGCGGACCGGGCTGGCCTGGCCGGGGGCCAAGGAGCCGGGGGAGAGCGACCTGCGCGCTTCGACCGGCTCAGCGGACAGTCCTCGTCGCCGGCTCGTGCCGCCCGGCGTTCCTGACCCCGCGGTCTGGGGCGACCGGGATCCCACCGCTCCCGAGCCGCCGGCGGGTGAGGTGGCGGAGTCGGCGGGCGGCGGGCGTACGCGGCGGCGCCGGCCATGAGCCGGCACGGGTCCATCCGGCTGGTCGAGCCGGCCTGCACCTCCTGCATGGTCTGCGCCCGCGAGTGCCCGACCTGGTGCATCAGCATCGACTCGCACTCGGAGGTGGCGGCGGCCGAACAGCCGGGCGCGCGCCCGCGTACGACCCATGTCCTCGACCGCTTCGCCATCGACTGGTCACTGTGCATGTACTGCGGCATCTGCGTCGATGAGTGTCCCTTCGACGCCCTGGAATGGGTCGAGGGCTCGGTACCGGCCGGTCCTGCTCTTCTCCAAGAGCTCGCCGGCCCGTTGGGTTCGCACGACGGAGGGTCAGAGCCCTCAGTCATGCGGACGTAACGGGAGTGGTCGGGCGCGCCAGCACGTGCTGCTGGAACAGCTCGGCAGAGGGCAACAGACGCCGGTTCTTCGACCAGGCCAGCCCGACGTCGCGGAACGCCCCCGGGTCGGTCAGCCGCACCAGCCGTTCGGCTCCGGTTCCGGCCTGACGCACCTCCGCGGGCAGCGCGGGAACGATCGCCACGCCCAGGCCGGCCGCGACGAAGCCGCGGACCACGGGGATGTCGTCCTCCTCGAACGCCACCCGTGGCGCGAACCCCGCGCGCGCGCACAGCTCGTCCGACTGCGTCCGCAGCTCCCAGTCGGGTCCGAGCATGACGAAGTCCTCCGCGGCCGCCTCGAGAAGGGCGACCTCGTCGCGACCGGCCAGGGGGTGTTTGGGCGGTACGGCCAGGCACAGCGGCTGCTGGAAGAGTCGCTCCCACTCGACCTCCGGGTTGCGCGGCCGTCGAGCGGTGAACTCCAGGTCCGTGCGTCCAGCCGCCACGAGCGATGAGCCCAGAGCGTCGTGGGAGTGCTCGAACTCGAACCGGACCCGCGGGTGTTCCGTGCGGAACCCGGCGATCAGGTCGGGCACGAGCCACGTCCCCAGTGAGAGCTGGAAGGCAACCCGCACGGTCCCGCTCTCCGGGTCGATCAGCTCCTCGGCGGCGGCCAGCCCGTCATCGAGGGCATGCAGCACCGCGTCGACGTGCCGCTTGAAGACGCTGCCGGCGTGCGTTGGTCGCAGCAGCCGGCCCGAACGCATGAGTAGTGGGGTGCCGACCTCCTCCTCGAGCCGCTGCAGACCGCGGGACACGCCAGGCTGGCTCACCTGATAGAGCTCGGCGACCTCGGTGACGGTGGCTCCGTCCGCCACCTGCTGGAAGTAGCGAAGCACTTCGGTATCCACAACTCATGAAGATAGTGCATGGAAGATCTAACAAAGATGCATTGGACGTATGGATATCGAGTCTTCAGACTTGAGACATGAGAAATCTGAACTCCATCCGCGAACGCCTCTCCACCCTCCGCGACGCGCTGCGTGAGCGTCGGGAGGCGCGCGCTTCGTACGACGCTCTGAAGCGAGAGCTCGCCAGCTTCCGGACCGCGCGCGAGGTGGACGACCTCCTCGGCGTTCTCGCGAGCCAGGAGGGTCCGGAGGCCCAGCAGATCCGCGACATCCTTCTCGACAACTTGCGCCCGGCGGCCCCGTTGTACCGCGCCGCCTGACTACTTAGCCGGCGTCTAGAGAACCAGCTCGTCGATCTTCCGGTGGGTGTCGAGGCTGTTGGCCAAAAGAGCCTGGTCCGACAGCGTGTAGACCAAGTCGCCGACAACCACTGAGCGGTGCACGGTCCCGTGCTGCTCGGGAACGGTGACGCGGCCGAGCTCGGCGAGTCCGTCGGCATCGGCGCGAAGGAGCACCAGTCCGCTGAGCCCTTCCTCTCCTTGCGAGCTGTCGTAGGAGGTCATCGGGGCGACGACCAGGTCGCGTTGTGGCCAGTACAGGAAGGCCCGGGGGTCGAACTCGGCGGCCGCCGCACCGCTCCCGTAGGTCTCGGTGTCGATCCGGCGCGGGGCGGCAGGGTCGCCGATGTCGAACAACGAGAACTGCACTTCCCGCTGGCCGCTCTGCCCGACACCGAGCAGCAGGTTCTCGCCGATCGGGTGCAGGTAGCCCGAGTAGCCGGGGATCTTCAGCTCGCCCACGACCTTCAGCGCGGCCGGATCGCGGAGGTCGAGGACGTAGAGCGGATCCGTCTGGCGGAACGTCACGACGTAGCCGCGCTCCTCGATGAACCGCACCGCGTGGATCGACTCGTTGTCCTCCCGACCGAGCCCGCCGACCTGACCCAGCCGGCGAAGGGTGCCGTCCTGCTCCTGCAGGGTCGTGACCATCCCCTCGGTCGCCGGCCGCGGGTTGGCCCAGCCGCGACTTTCCGAGACCGTGCTCGCGACCCGCAGGACCCCGTGGTACTCCGACATCGCGTACTGGTTGAGCAACGTTCCGGGAACCTCGCCCGACCCTAGGTAGCTGCTCACGCCCGACTGGGCGGTGACGAACTTGTGCAGGGTCGTCTTGGCCGTGAACCCTTCGGGGTTCCAGTCGGTCGTCGAGACGTACGTCGACGCGTCGGTCGCGTAGATCTGCTGTCCGCCGGCGACCACGCCCACGGTCTGGCGGGACTCCAGGGCCGAGCCCATGTCGAATGACGACACCGCCACGGTGTCCAGTCCCGAGAACTTCTCGGGACGAGCCAGATCGGCGCATTCCACCAGACGTCCCCGGCTCACCGGCGCGCCTGCCCCGTCCCGCAGGGTGTACGTCGGGATCCAGTCATCGACGGTCGTCCGCGCGACGGCGGCCCGTAGCTCGGCCTTGGACGTGGCCGAGATGCGGCCGGTGCGGGTGTAGGTCGGTGACGGCGCATCCACGTCGGGCGACGAGACCGTGGCCACACGGACCTGCGTTCCCACCAAGCGGGCGTCGAGTACGTCGCCGTCGATGGTCAGCGTGGCCAGCAGCTCGGGATCGCTCAGGTTCGAGATGTCGTACATAGTCAGGACGGACTGCTGACCGGCCCAGCGCATGCCAGGCCCGAACGTCTCGGCCGTCTGACCGCGAAACACCAGGAGACGATCGCCGGACAGAAAGACGTTGCGCACATCCGGGTCCGGAAGGGTCTTGCGCAGGGTCATCTTGCCGCCGAAGAGGTCGACGAGGTGGACCCGGGCATGGGCGACGGCCACGATACGGGTCCCGTCCGTCTTGACGATGTCCGGCTCGTCGACGCCGGCCTCCTGGACGTTCGTCGTCGAGTGGACCGGCGGCGTGCCCCCCGACTCCGCGCCGAAGTCTCGCCCCGGTGCCGTCCCTGCGCTCACCGGCCCGACGGCGTCGCCGCCGGCGCCCACGTGGTCGCCGGCCGCGCGTGCGATCAGATACTCGGGAGCCTGGTCCTTGAAGTACTGGAGAACGGTGTCGCACGAGCTGAACGGCTTCAGGGTCACGGCGTGCGCGGTCCCGTTCCGGCCCAGTGGCGTCCGGTTGTCGCCGCCGGCGAGCGGTAACGCGACCAGGAGGCCACCGATGATCACAGCGGCGCCGAGCGCCCTGGGAACGGTCAGGCGGGCGGAAGAGCGTTCCATGACAGGTACTCGCCGCAGCGGACGCTTCCGTTGCAGCGGCAGCGAGATTTATCTGCGGACGGCGCGATTCGCCTCAGTCGAGAGATGCCGGCCCACCAGCAGGTACCAGGCCGGCCAGCTCACCCACGCCGCGCCGCTCAGGGCGCCGCCGACCGCGAACACCGCCTTCCGGAGCGCCGACCCGCCCGGTACGAGATAGCCCAGGGCGAAGATCGGCAGGCCGGCAAGCATGGCGACGCCGGCACCGCGGCCCACCCGCGACAGACGCTTCGGCCAGCCGCCCCGGCGCAACAACCGCGTACTCACTGCCGTTACCCAGGCGGACTGGACGAGGATGGCGCCGACGGTGACGCCGGTGGACGGTGCGAAGGGGATCTTGTGAAAGGCGAGCAGAAAGCTGCTGCCGGCGGCCGCCACGGAGGAGCCGAGCACGGCCCCCAGCGCGGCCCGGGTGGCCGGGCTGTCGTCGTCGAGCCGACGGTGGATCTGGCGTAGGACCGGCACGCTGGCCAGGAAGTAGAGCCCACCCCCGAAGTCGTTGAGCGCGCCGAACACATAGGGGCCGCATCCTACGGTGGGGCCGCCAGCTGGGCGATGGTTGGCAGGTCTCCGCTCAGCGGCACGACCTCGGCCGTCGCCGACGCCAGGATCACCAGCCGACCCTGGGCCCCCACCGCCGCGACGTAGTCGCCGGTCGGCGACCAGATCACGGATCCGTTCGGCAACCCCGAGTCGAACGCCGCCCTCACCTCGCGGTCGGCGCCGGTCGCCAGGTCGATCACGTGCAGCGCCGGCGACCGGGTGGCGAGCCGGTAGGCCACGGCGACGTACCGGCTGTCCGGAGACAGCGAGACAAGGGCCAGGCCGGCGTTGAAGCTGGGCAGCAGGCGTACCGTCCGGCGTTTCCCGCTCCAGCGGTCTACCAGGGCATGGCGGCAGCGCAGGCGCTCGTCGCAGTCGGCGGTCAGCAGGCTCCCCGCTGACGCCGCCAGCACCGTGCCCGTGCTGATCCGCCGGTAGCCGCCCGGTACCCGTACGTAGGTGCCTCCCGTGGAGGAGACGTAGTAGGAGCCGGCTCCGTCGGGCTGGACCGATCCGTACGTGACGGCGGGCAGGCTGGCCTGGACCCGGACCCAGCCGGCGCTGACTGAGGCCAGCAGCATCTCGCCCCGGCTGGAGAAGCGGCTGGTGCCACTGATCCACACTTGGCTGGGCTCCGGTCCGGGCAGGATGAGCCCGCCACGGCCGAGGGCGGACGGCAACGGCCCGACCGGTTCCCCGTCCGGCACCTGGTAGCCCGGCACCCCACGCACCGGGCGGGCGAGAACGCCGGTGCCGGTCGCGAGGAAGCTGACCCGACCGCCGGCGGTGAGCGGCGGTACCGGCGTACGGGTCATCCGGCCCGACCGCAGCTCCAGCCGGACCACCTCGGTGTCGCTCCGGCCGTACACCTCCCAGTCGCCGGCCGCCGGCAGTGTCGGGCCGGCACCCAC
>DASQUF010000387.1:0-5555 GCA_035641435.1 Propionibacteriaceae bacterium
ATAGCCAGCGGGAGGCGCGGCGGGAGGACCGCCGGCTGGATCTCGCGGACCGGCGAACCCGCGCCCGGCAAGGGGGGACGACCCCCCTTGAAGGGCCCGATCCCTCCCGTGCCGGATACGCTCATGCTCGCACCAGCCCCACCCAGGAGTTGAAGTCATGAGCAGCGCTGCGTCACCCAGCCAGGGGGTACGACCCCTCTCGGACTCCCCGAGCGCTCCCGCGCCGGATTCCCTGACGATCCTGCTGTACGCCTCCAACCGGCTGACCCGGGAGAACGTCCGGCTGGCCCTCGGCCGCAGGGTCGCGATGGACCTGCCACCGGTGTCGGTGGTCGAGGTCGCTACCCAGCCGGCCGTGTTGTCCGCCATGGACGACGGCGGCATCGATCTGGCCATCCTGGACGGCGAAGCCGTCCCGGGCGGGATGGGCCTGTGCCGCCAGCTGAAGGACGAGATCGTCCGCTGCCCGCCGATCCTGGTGCTCACCGGACGGCCGGACGACGCCTGGCTGGCCACCTGGTCCCGGGCCGACGGCGTGGCGCCGCATCCGATCGACCCGTTCCGGCTGCCCGGGGTGGTGGCCGACATGCTCCGCGCACGGGTCGCCTGACTGATATTCGCCTCCGGCCACGTTCCACCACACCAAACCGCGAACGGTTCGGTTGAGGCGCGACCGACGCCACTAGGGTGACCCGCGTGACGACGATGAGCTGGCCGGATCTGCTCGGCAGTCTCGTACGCCGGGTGGACCAGCCCGTCGAGGCCGTCGGCTGGGCGATGCGGCAGATCCTCGCGGGGGAGGCGACCTCGGCCCAGATGGCGGCGTTCGTCGTCGCGCTGCGGAGCAAGGGCGAAACCGTCACCGAGCTGACCGGCATGGTCGAGGTCATGCTGGAGTTCGCCACTCCGATCACGGTCCCCGGACCGGCGGTCGACGTCGTCGGGTCCGGCGGTGACCGGATGAACACGGTGAACGTCTCGACGATGGCGGCCATTGTGGCGGCGGCCGCCGGTGCGACGGTGGTGAAGCACGGCAACCGCGCGGCCTCCTCCGCCTGTGGCGCGGCCGACGTGCTCGAGGCGCTGGGAGTGGTGCTGAACCTGACTCCGGAGGCGCAGCAGCAGGTGATCGCCGAGGTCGGCATCGGCTTCCTGTTCGCTCCGTACTACCATCCGGCGCTCCGCCATGCCGGCCCCACCCGGCGCGAGCTGGCCATCCCGACGACGTTCAACCTGCTCGGCCCGCTGGCCAACCCCGCCCAGCCCCGGGCTCAGGCCGTTGGCGTGGCCGATCCGCAGATGGCGGAGCTGATGGCCGAGGTCTTCGCCGCCCGCGGCCACCAGGGGGTGGTGGTGCACGGCGGCGACGGGCTGGATGAGCTGACCACGACCACCTGCTCGACCCTGTGGGCGTACGCCGACGGGCAGGTCCGCCGGACCGAGCTGGACCCGGCCGACCTCGGCCTGCCGCGCGCCAGGCTGGCCGACCTGGTGGGCGGCGACCCGCCGCACAATGCTCAGGTGGTCCGGGACCTGGTGGCCGGTAGGCCGGGGCCGGTCCAAGACATCGTGCTACTGAACGCCGCCGCGGCCCTGGTCGCGGACGCCAAGCCGGACGCCGACCGACTGCTGGGGAACTTCGCAACCCAGCTGGAGCGGGCCCGAACCGCCGTCGACAGCGGCGCCGCTGAGGCCAAGCTGAACAAGTGGGTCGAGGCTACCCAGGCGGCCGCGGCTAGCGGCTAGCGAATGCTCAGCGACCGCAGCGCATCTGCGGCCTGCCGGGCCAGCGCGGGGTCGGCGTCGTCGGGAACCGAGGTGGCGGCGACCAGAACCGAGCCGTCGTCCAGCCGCACCAGCAGGGCCGACACCGTGTCGTACCGGCTGGGCAGGTTCGGCACCGCATAGTGCACGGCCGCGGTGTACAACATCCCCGGGTGGCCGTCGACTGCGTGGTCCGCGCCGCTCAGCTGCCGGACCTCGACCGGGTGGCCGTCGAAGTACGCGCGGCTGTGCTGGTCCATCACGAACCGGCCGTCGGACTCGAGGTCGCCGGTCGAGGCCCCGCTGGTCAGCCGGCCCAGCAGTATCGTCGAGGACCAGTGACGCCGACCGTCGTAACGGGGATGCACCGTCGCTGCGGCCCAGAAGTAGACGTCGAAGACGCCCTGCAGCGTCAGCGGGTCGGGATGCACGCTGTACGGGTCACCCGGCAGCACCAGCGTGGCCGACCCGATGCGGGCGGTTCGCGTGCTCTGCTCGAGCTGAGCAACCGGTGCCCGCTCGCTCGAGTTCGGGTCTGTGCCGCCCAGTGATCGCGCGCCCTGGTCAACGGCGCCGGTGGGCGGATCGTCCCAGATCAACAGTCCTGCCGTGACGGTGATCGCCAAGAACACGGCTAGCCCGGCCACCACGGCGCCGACCACGGGCCCGGACGGCACGCGGGACGAGCGGGCGGCGGTGATGTGGTCTCCGAACCAGTCCGGCCGAGAGGCGGCGGTCACCCCACGAGCCTACGCAGCGCGCCAAGAACCGGGGACGTTTGGTTGGAAAGGTCTGACGGAGCGAACAAGCCGGCCCTCGCGGACGAGCGCGTACTTTGGCTGGTGATGATTTCGCATGAACTGGCCACTGCGCTGGCCCCTTACCTAACCTGGACGCCCGCCAACGGCGACCGGTTCTACATCCCGCGCCCGGAGATCGCCGAGTCGGAGTTCCTGGTCAGCGACATGGTGGTGGAGCTCGTCACCCAGAAGGGCGAGTCGCGGTTCCACTTCAACGGCACGGTGGAGTGGGCCTTGGACTCGGTCGAGTCGTCCGGCGTGATCTGGCTACCCCGCGAGGACCAGTTGCGGGAGCTGCTGGGCGAATACTTCCTCTCCCTGGACGCCTCGGCCGGTGGCTTCGTGGTGACCGTCAGCGGACCGGGCCGGGCCTACCACACCGAGCCGGAGCCCGATGCCGCTGACGCGTACGCACGGGCGGCCCTGTACGTCTTCGAAACCACCCGGTCGGCTCAGCCCAGCGCGGCGATCCCGCAGGCGAGGTAGCCCCCCGCCAGCATCGCCGGGGCGTAGGGGAACGGCCCGGCGCGGCGTCGGACCAGGCGCAGGCCGCCGTACGCCGCCCCCAGCACGCTGCCAGCGAACAGCCCGGTGACCAACAGCGACCAGGAGTGGGCCGCCGTCGCGGCGCCGACGAGCGGGGCGAAGCGGACATCGCCGAAGCCGAAGCCGCCTCGGGATAGCCGCCAGAAGAGCAGGTAAAGCAGACCCGCGACACCGGCACCGGCGCCTGCGCGGAGGAGGGCGAACCAGCCAGCGCCCAGCAGCAGGGCCAGCAGGCTGCCCGCCGTCATCGCGGCCCAGGCGAGCCGCGTGAGGTGTAGCGGCAACCAGGTCGTCCGGGCGTCCACGGCGGTCAGTACCACTCCGAAGGTCGCCAGCACCCACCAGAACGGCTGGAGCGCGGGGGACAGGGCCAGCCAGCCCACGCTTGCTGCGGCCCCGGCCATCAGCGCACAACCGATCAAGAAGCCCGGAGTCACCAGGTCGACGTAGCGCATCTTGTCCGCACCGTCGGCCGGCTCAGGGAGCCGGGACACCACGAAGCGGGCCAGCAGCGCGCTCACCGCCACGGCGCCGGTCACCAGCGCGACGCCGACCCAGGCATCGGCCGTCACGCCGCGTACCCGTCCTCGGCGGCCGGCCAGCGCGAACCGGCTCTTCTCAGGCCAGCCTCGGGCCGGAGGTCTGCTCCCACCCGCATCCGCCGTAGCCGGCGGAGCTGCGGCACCGACAGGGCCAGCAGCCGGCGGCCCGTGTCCGGACTGACCCGGCGCAGCGCCCGTCCGTTTCGTCCGTACGCCAGGTGCCCGGCCAGTCGAACGGAGATGCCGGCCGCGCCAGCCACCTCATCGAGCGTCATTGCCGTGCTGCCCATCAGGTGGTGCAGCTGCGCCCGGAACGGTGCCGCTTCCACCCAGTAACCGACCTCTTCGTGCGCCGCTGGTCCGCCCATCCGTCCGTCTCCCCGAGTCGAGTTCCTCTACTCGGGAAGGCCCAGAAATGGGGACTGATGTTAACGGCGACGCGAAAGTCGCCAAGAATCACCGGCCGAGCGTCGGAGACCAACAAAATGTCCGGCGCTCGGCCGCGAAATGGCGGGGCGGGGGATCGGCTCAGCGCTGGGCGCGGACGAACCCGGCCTGCTGCGCCGCCTCCTCGCTGTTGAACCACACCTCCGCGATGGTGCGGCTGTAGCCGGCCGCCTCGGGCATGTGGTATTTCATCGAACGCTCGTTGCCCTTGATCACGAAGCCCTCCGGTGGTTCGTGGCCGACGTAGACCCCCTCGCCGCTCCAACGCGCGGACCGCTCATCCGCCGCCGCCTCATCGGCGGCCAGCGACGAGTTCACCGGCTCGCCCTCGGGCAGGTCGGCCACCGGCTCGCGGACGACGACCTCGTCGACCACCGTCTCCTCGACATCGCCAGAGTCGGTGACGTTCAGCAGACTCATCGGAGCCGACTCGGCGGCGAAGTCCTCCTCGACCGCCACCGACTCCTCATGGCCGGCGGCGGTCTCGGCGACGCCGTCGCCGCGCTCGCCCGGCTGGTCGAGTGCCGTGGCCCCGTGGACCTCAGCGGTCTCGAGGTGAGTGCTGTCGCCGACCTCCGGGCCTGCATCCGCCTCGGCGGTCACCCCGACATCCGTCGCCGCGTCGGTGGTCGTGTCCGTCGAGGTCGGGGCAGGTGACGAGGGCGGGGTGGGTGGCACGTACGGCGTGCTCGGTCGGGCCGCCTGCCAGTCGGCATCCTGGCTGCCGAGGAACCGGCGGGCCAGGACGACCACGACGGCGCCCAGTGCACTGATGAATGCGATCCGCTTGACCCAGCGGCCCTTCTTCTTGGTCACCACCGGCTCATCCTTGGCGATCTCCTCGACTGCCGAGCCGGCGGTGACGACGCCCAACATCTCGCTCAACCGCGGAAATAGATCGGAACCGACCTTGTCCCGAGCTGACCCCACCACCGGTCCCAGCCGCCCTACGGCATCGTCCAGCACCGGGTTGATCCTCTTGCGGGCATCCTCGGTCACCTGGGATCCGCGCAGTCGGGCGGTGGCGGCGATCGGGGCGATCTTCCCGGCCGCCGACTGGGTGTAGGGCGACACCCGGTCGGCCGCCAGCTTGGCGTACGGTCCGACCCGCTCGACCGCCTGTCCAGCCAGCGGGGCGATCTTGTCGGCCGCCGTCTGGGCCATGGGGCCGACCCGGCTCGCGGCGTTCTGGGCCAGCGGCCCGACCCGGTCCGCAGCGGAGTGGGCGAGGGGCGACACCTTGTCCGCGGCCGCTCCGATGGCGTCGGCGGCGGCTTCGGCAAGCGGCCCGATCCTCTCGGCGGCAGACTGCGCGAGCGGCCCTACTCGGTCGGCGGCCGTATGGACGAAGTCCTTCTCGGCGGCGGCCTTCATTCGGGCGGCTTCGGCGCGGCGGGAACTCCTAGACACGTTTCCTCCGTAGTGAGAAACCTCGGACCCCGGGACGGGGCCTCCG
>DASQUF010000388.1:0-12280 GCA_035641435.1 Propionibacteriaceae bacterium
GGATCCGAGCACCTCTTCGCCCGAGCCGGAGCCCACCGAGACCAAGGAGTCAGAGCCCGAGTCGTCGGCCACCAACGGTCCACCCACGACACGGCCCTCGCCCCGTCCGTTGAACACTCGCAAGGCCACCGCGGACCCCAAGCCGTCGAAGACCAGCGGCGACGGGCAGCAGACCCCTGGTGAGGGGTGATGGCGGCGCCACCGGCCGTCCCGGTACACAGCACTGACCCGCCGTCGCTGACCGACGGCTTCGTCGCCACGGTGAGTCAGCGGTTCGGCGGTCCGCTCGGCCGGCACGCGGCATACGGCGGAGGCAGCTGGTGGAACCCGGTCCGAGTCGCTCTGCTCACCGGCACCCTGATCTACCTGGCCGGGATGGTGTTCCGGCTGCCCTGCCGCAACGGCGCCGACCACTTCCGCTACCTGTGCTACTCCGACATCCCGCTGCTGTATCCCGGGCGCGGGCTGATGCAGGGCAACACCCCTTACCTGGACTCAGGGGACTACCCGGTGCTGGAGTACCCGGTGCTGACCGGCTGGTTCCTCGAGCTGGAGCGGATCCTCACCCGGCTGCTCGGCGGCGCCCAAGGCACCGACCTCACGGCGGAGCAGCAGGCCGAGTCGACGATGCGCTTCATGGACGTCAACACGGTGCTGCTTGGCGGGCTGTTCCTGGTCGCGGTGTGGGCCCAAGTGCGCACCGTTGCGCCGCGGCCCTGGGACGGGATGATGCTGGCCGCGTCGCCCTGCGTGGCCGCCGCAGCCCTGATCAACTGGGACATGTTGCCGGTCGCCCTGACCGCGCTGGGAATGATGGCCTGGTCCGGACGGCGGCCGGGGCTGGCCGGGATCTTCTTCGGGTTGGGCATGGCGGCCAAGCTCTACCCGCTTTTCCTGCTCGGGCCGCTGCTGCTGCTCTGCCTGCGGTCGCGCCGGATGGCCGACTACTTCACGCTGTTGTCGACGTTCGTGGTCAGCTGGGGCCTGGCCAACCTGCCCGCGCTGTGGCTGGCGCCGGACGCGTGGCGTAGCTTCTGGACCTTCAACGCCGACCGCGGCGGGGACTTCGGGTCCGTCTGGTACATCTTCGCCCTCGCGGGGAACCCGGTGCCCAACCTCAACCTGGTCAGCGCGGGGCTGTTCGCCCTCGGCTGCCTGGCGATTGCCGCGCTGATCGTCCTCGCCCCGCGGCGGCCGCGGTTCGGCGCGGTGGCGTTCCTGGTCATCGCGGCGTTCCTGCTGACCAACAAGGTCTACTCGCCGCAGTACGTCCTCTGGCTGCTGCCGTTCGTTGTGCTGGCCCGGCCGCGCTGGCGGGACTGGCTGGTCTTCACCGCCGGCGAGCTGATCTACTTCGTCGCCATCTGGTGGCATCTCGCCGGGGTCTTGGCGCCGGGCGACAGCTCGGCCGACCGGATCTACTGGCTGGCGGTGATCATCCGGCTGGGCACCCAGCTCTGGGTGGTGGGCCTGGTGGTCCGGGACATCCT
Source organism: Propionibacteriaceae bacterium (assembly GCA_035641435.1). Lineage (GTDB taxonomy): Bacteria > Actinomycetota > Actinomycetes > Propionibacteriales > Propionibacteriaceae > Microlunatus. The sequence continues at coordinate 1,491 of DASQUF010000388.1, forward strand.
GCGGCCCGCGCACGACCCCGTACGCGCCGGCGGGCTGGACGACCCGACCGGCGGAGTGCTCGACGGGGCGCCCGATGTGGGGTGGTGGCCAGGCCGTCGGCGGCGCGTTACCCGAGATCCACACCCGATCGATGCCGAAAAGGCTCCTGAGGCTCCCGACGATCCCGATCGTGTGTGGATTCCGGAGGAGCATCGCCCGGAGCGGGCTCTCTGATGCTGGATCCCGCCCTGGTGGACGCGCCGCCCGAGCCGTCGGCAGCGGACGAGGCCCGCGTCCAACGGTCGAACGGGCGGATCGTGGTCCAGGCCTGGCTGGCCAGCCGCGGCCTGATCTTCGCCGTCGCCTTGCTGCTGGCCGTCGTCGAGGGGCGCTCGGTCTCGGAGATGGTCAGCAACTGGGACGTTCGGCACTTCGAGAACCTGGCCACGAACGGGTACCTGGGCGAGCCCGACGGCACCCTGATGGCCTTCTTCCCCGGCCTGCCCGGCCTGCTCGCCCTCGGGCTGGCCGTCGGTATTCCGATCCAGGTCACCGGGGTTGTGCTCTCCCTGGCCGGCTCGGCGGTCGCGGCTGCAGCCCTGCTCCGGCTCGGCGGACCGTGGGCGGCGGTGGCCTGGCTGTTCGCGCCGACCGCCGTGTTCACCGCGGTGCCCTATACCGAGTCGCTGTTCTGCGCCGCCGCCTTCTGGGCCTGGGAACGAGCTCGGGCCGACCGCTGGGCTGCTGCCGCGATGCTCGCCGCCGCGGCCTGCACGCTCCGCGTCTCCGGCCTGTTCCTGGTCGGCGCGCTGTTCGTCATGCTTATCACCACCCGAGGCACCAACTGGCATACCAAGATCAGCTTGGCCACCTGGCTGGCCGTGCCGCTCGCGGTGATGGCCGCCTTTGCCACCTACCTTCATCAGCTCACCGGTAGCTGGACCGCCTGGTATTCGGCACAGGCGACCGGCTGGGTCCGCGAGTTCACCTGGCCCTGGGAGTCGTTCAAGAACACCATCCCGGTGATCGTGCCGGGAGGGTATGCCGACCATCCCTGGTGGGCCGCGGTCTTCCGGGGCGAGATGGTCTCGATGTTCGTCGGCGTCGCTGTCGTGGTCTGGTGTCTCGCCGTGAGCGTTCGCAGCCGGAGCCGGGACCAGCGACCGCTGTGGGGTGAGGCGAGCTGGGTCGGCGTCCAGGTCTTGGCGTTCTCGATGTCCTACTGGTTCTTCTCAGTCAACCGCGCCCTGCTGCTCTGGTTTCCGCTGTGGATGATGATCGGCCGCTTCGTCTCCTGGAAGCCGGCCGCCGGCCACACAAAGGTCGCCCACCGGGTCTTCCTCGTGGTCGCCTTCATCGCCGAGATCGTCTTCATGCTCTGGTGGTGCTGGCTGTACTTCACCGGGCACTGGGCCAGCTGACCGTTAAGGTCACAATTTGGTAACGGGAGCCTGATTGGTTCCCCTGCTGAAGCAGTTCCCCTAGTGTGACCCGAGGTGACCGGCGGGGGCGCGTCACCGGACCTTTACCTCTGCCGGGATCTGCCTACCCTGCCCCGAAAGAGGAAATCGTGCCCCGATTCCGCACTGCCGCCGTGGCCGCCGTGGCCACCTCCCTGCTCCTCATCCCGACCGCCGCGTATGCCCACCCGGACGACCACAACATCGATTCCACCGAGCTTTCGGCCAATACCAGTCGATTGGCATACGACAGCAGCTCCGGCTCACTCACTGACCTCAACACGACGGTAGCCTCCGCCCTGGACGGGGCATCGGCCTCGGCGTCCATGTTCGCCTTGGGGCTCGGCACTGTGGTCTACCTCAAGGTCAAGGACGTCAGCCTGGCCGCGGAGGGGCAGCGCTTCGGTGCCCACCTGCACGCTGGACCGTGCGTGACCGACAACCCAAGTGCGGCGCTGGGGCACTACAACACTGACCTGCTCGCTGGCATCTCCCCGGCCGAGGTCGGCCAGAAGACCGAGGTCTGGCTCGATTTCAGAGTCAGCGATATCGGCGAGGGCCGCTCTACTGCTCCGGTGCCCTTCGTGCCGGCGTCGGGCGAGCGCTCGATCGTGATCCACGCCCAGCCCACGATGGACAACGGCTCCGCCGGAGCCCGGATCGCCTGCCTGCCGTTCACCATCGAGTAAGGGGCCGTTCGCTGCATCCTCCTACCATGGCCGGGTGCCGCGGATGTGGATCGAGCTCGAAGGCCTGGCCAATCTCCGAGACCTCGGCGGTCTGCCGACCACGGACGGCGGCAAGATCGTGCCAGGGCGCCTGCTGCGCTCGGACAACCTGCAGACGCTGACCCCGGCCGATGTCGAGCAGCTGCTCGGGCTCGGGCTGACCGATGTGATCGACCTGCGCAGCGACTACGAGCGCTCCTCGACGGGGCCGGGACCGCTGACCCGGACCGGCGTACGCCGGCACGAGCTATCCCTGTTCCGCGAGTGGGAGCCGGGGGTGGGGGAGGACAAGCCCGACATACGCCCCGAGGTGCTGCCCGAGGAGGCCCTGCCCTGGATCGACCTGGAGCCCTCGGCGGACCTCGGCAACTCCTCTGCGTCGGTCTACTTCTCCTACCTGGCGGACCGACCGGACTCGGTGCTCGCCGCGCTGCGGGCCGTCGCCAACGCCCCGGGTGCCGCCCTGGTGCACTGCGCGGCCGGGAAGGACCGCACGGGAACGGTGGTCGCCTTGGCGCTGACCCTGGCCGGGGTCGAGCGCGACGCCGTGGTGGCTGACTACGCGGCCAGCTCGGAGCGGGTCGAAGGGGTGGTGGCCCGGCTGCTGGCCTCGCCGACGTACGAGGAGAACCTGCGCGGCCGGCCCATCGAGTCCCACCTCAGCCACCCCGAGGCGATGACGACGTTGCTCGACCACATCGAGCAGCACTACGGCGGGGTCGAGGCGTTGCTGACCCGGATGGGCTGGACGGATGAGGACACGGCACAGCTCCGGGCCAAGCTGCGCGACTGACCCGGACCGCGAAGGGCCGAGGGACCGTCAGAGGTCCCAGTCCACCGCGTCCACAGTCGCCGTGGTCAGCCGCAGCTCCACCGGCACCTCGTCCCCGATGGCCGGCGGAGTCTCCTTGCGCGGCAGGAACAGCTGGCTGGACTGCATGTGCGGGGGCTCGAGGAACCAGCGCTTCTTGCCGTTGATCGTGTACGGGCTGAGCGCCAGGCCCGCCGCCTCCAGAGATCCCGTCGCCATCGACACGGCCCGCTGCCTCAGTGTCACCGCCGACGTCGGGGCCTCCATCCCGATGCCGTGCGCGGTGCCCCCGGCGACCACCACGATCCAGCCGTCGGCCGGCACCATGCGCCCGCGGTAGCCGGCCCGCTCGCCCCGGCGTACGGGGTGCACGTCGAGCACCGTGGCCACGGTCTGCCGGCGCGTCTCGTCCCCGAGCCAGAGCCGGGTGCCGATCCGCAGCCGCACCCCGACCGGCTCGGACCCCGCGCTCGCCGCCAGCTCGTCAGCCTCGTCCGGCGGCAGGTGCGACAGCCAGAGCGTCCCCGGGATCACCGCGACCGCCGCGCGGGTCAGGGCCTCCGCCTCGGCGTACCGACCCTCCACCCGGAGCGGCAGGTGAATGCTCCAGCCCTCGAAGCGCAGCCGCGGCAGCAACGGCGTGACCGCGCTCAGGTGGTCCAGCCGGATGCCGTGCCGCCGCATCGAGGTCTGTACCTCGACCAGCACCCGCGGCTCCAGGTCGCTGTCCGCGATCGCGTCCAGGTCGGCCAGCCGGGACACCGTCGTGATCACCTTCGGGTCGCTCAGGCAGGCCCGGGCCGCCGAGTCGGCGGGGTCCCACGGGTGCAGGATCACCACGTCACCGTCGAAGTGCTGCCGGACCCGCCCGACCTCGCGCGCTACGCCGACCGCGATGGTGTCGACGCCGAGCGTGGCCGCCTCCCGGGCCAGCCGGGCCCGGCCGAAGCCGTAGCCGTTGCCCTTGATCACCGGCACCAGCCCGGGCGTCGCCCGGAACACCACTCCGAGATGCTCCCGCCAGCGCTCCGCGTCCAGCCGGAGTCGCACTCCACCCATCAGGTCACCGATGCTTCATATAGAGGTCGAACGCCTTGTACAGCAGCGGGTTGAGTGGCAGGTCCCACTCACCGAGGTACTCCACCGCCTCACCCCCGGTCCCCACCTTGAACTGGATCAGACCGAGGTGCGGGTCGTCGGACTCCAGTCCCTCGGTGATGCCGCGCAGGTCGTACACGGTCGCCCCCGCCGCCAGCGCATCGGTGATCATCCGCCACTGGACGGCGTTCGACCCGCGTACGTCCCGCTTGGCCGTGGTGCTCGCCCCGTACGAGTACCAGGCGTGGGTGCCGACCCGGACCCAGGTGGCGGCCGCGACCAGGTCGCCCTCGTGGTGGGCCAGGTAGAGCCGGATGCGATCCGGGTCCTCGGCCAGCAGGTGCTCGAACATGGTGGTGAAGTAGCTCAGCGGGCGGGGGGTGAAGCCGTCGCGCTCGGCCGTCTCCAGGTACACCTGGTGGAACTGCTCCAAGTCCTCGGCGGTGCCCTGGGTGACGATCACGCCGGCCTTGGCCGCCTTCTTGATGTTGCGCCGCCAGAGCTGGTTCATCCCGGCGAGCAGCTGCTCCTCGGTCTTGCCGGCGATCGGCAGCTGGAAGACGAACCGCGGCTGCCCGGCGGCGAACCCCTCGTCGCTGTCCGGCGGCTGCCAGCCGAGCTGGATCAAATGGTCCCGGGCCCGCGCAGCGGTGTGGTTGACGTGGTCGGGCATCGCCTCGCTGAGCCGCGGGATCTGCTCGTCGGCGATCGCGGTCTTTATCGTGCCGGCGCCCCAGCGCCGGACCACGACCGGGGCCCCGATGCGTACGCCGAACGCGCCGGCCTTGCGGGCATGGTCGGCCAGCGGCTTGAGCAGGGTGCCCAGGTCGTCGGCGTGCCAGTCGATCGACGGCCCCTCGGGCAGGTAGGCCAGGTACTTCTTGATCCTGGGCAGCTGGCGGTAGAGCACCAGCCCGGCTCCGACGATCTTGTCGTCGGCGTCGAACCAGCCGACCGACTCGCTGCGCCACTCCCGCTTCACCCGCCCCCAGGCCGGGGTCTGCAGGAAGCTGACGCTGGGTTGGCTCTCGATGTACGCCAGGTGCTCGGCCGTACTGATGGTCCGCACCGTGACTGCCACGGGGAGGAATCTTAGCCCGCGTCAGGGCACTTGGCCGCCGCTACGCTGAGCGCGTGACGGCCGCCACCTTCGACGTCTCCGAACGGGAGCTCCGCGAGGGGCTGCCCGCCTGCCTGGCCGTGCCCCGCTGGGTGGACGAGGTAGCCAGTGGCGGACCGTACGCCAGCCTCGACGACCTGCTCGACGCGGCCGGCCTGGCGGCCACCCCGCTCAGCGCGGAGGAGGTGGACCAGGCGCTGGCCGACCACCCACGGATCGGTGAGCAGCACGCCGGGTCCGGGGCGGGCGCGTCGTTCTCCGCCGGCGAGCAGGCGGACAGCGCCTCCGATGATGCCGACCTGGTCGCCCGGCTGGCCGAGGGCAACCGGGCGTACGAAGAGAAGTTCGGCCGCATCTTCCTGATTCGCGCCGCTGGCCGCAGCCGATCCGAGATCCTGGCTGAGCTGGAGCGGCGGCTGCTGCTGCCGCCCGAGGACGAGGTCAAGGTGGTGGCCAGCGAGCTGCGGGACATCGCGCTGCGCCGGGTTCGGCAGATGTTCGGTCCCTCGGTTGTATCCGGGGGGGTTCGGGGGGGTCGTCCCCCCCGCACCGATGAAACGGACCGACGGTGAGCAATCGGAGCCGGGTGACCACGCATGTGCTCGACGCCACGTCCGGGCGGCCGGCCGCGGGGGTCGAGGTCACCCTGGAGCGGCAGATCGGGGCTCGCTGGCAGGAAATCACCAACGGCTCGACCGATGCCGACGGCCGGATCGGCAACTTTGGGCCGGCCGACCTCCACCCGGGGGTTTACCGGGTGACCTTCGCGGTCGCGACCTACTTCTCCGAACGCCGCCAGCCGGCGTTCTACCCCGAGGTCGTGATCTCGTTCACCATCGACGACCCGGACGCCCACTACCACGTCCCGCTGCTGCTCAGCCCGTACGCGTACTCCACCTACCGCGGCAGCTGACCGGGAGCGCAAAGAGAGAGACTCAGGGAACCCGGGATAGGTAACCGCACAGGGGATGGACAACCCGCGCGGGGAACACGGGAAGCCGGATGCGTTTATGTCCTATCCCGGGCGTCTACGAACCCTGCCCCGGCTCCAAACCTACCCGTTTGCGCCGCGCGCCACCGGAGTTGCCGGTGACCGCCGCCACCGGCTACTTGACGACGATCTTGCCCGGGTTGAAGTTGCCACCGGGGTCCATGGCCGAGAACAACCCGTCGATCATGTGCACGCCGGGCGCGGAGATGTCCTGTTCCAGCCACGGCGCGTGCTCGGTGCCCACTGCGTGGTGGTGCGACAACGTCCCGTCGGAGTCCACGAACGCTTGCTGCACCGCCGACTTCACCTTGTCGTACTGGGCCAGCGGGTCCACGCCGTCGTGCCGGAAGGCGAACGTGAAGTAGAGGCACGCGCCCGAGTGGTAGGAGTGCGACAGGTGACACATGATCCAGCCGACCACTCCCAGCTCCGCGAAGGCCCCGTTGGCGGCGGCCATCACGTTGTCGTAGAGCGGCTTGAGCTTCGACCATGGCGCGGCGGTCTCGGACACGTCGCCGATCGCACCCCGGTCGAGCAGGAAGTCCCGGATGTATGGGGTGTCGAACTTCTTCTGGTCGTAGATCGCGCCCGGCCCCTTGCCCAGCACGATGCCGCCGTGCTTGCCGACGATGTCCTTGACGATCGCCTTCTGCCGGGAGACGTGCGCCTTGCCGCCCTCGTAGCCGATGAAACTCAGGCAGGACTGGTCGAGCTGCCAGCCGCGCCGCTCCAGCACCTTCATCAGCCCTTTGCTGACCAGCGAGGTGATCGATATCCCGCCCGACTTCTTGCGCGTGGCGAAAGAGAAGCGGGTCTCGCGCCCGTCCGACACCCGGGTCACGCTCGGGGACGCGTCGCTGGTCGAGATCTCCTGCATCGCGGCGAGCCCAGCGTCCCAGGAGGGGAACAGGTAGCCGAGGATCAGCCGCTGCTCGGGAATTCGGTGCACCTGCACAGTGACCTCGGTGATGATGCCGAGGCGGCCCTCCGAGCCGAGGATCATCTCCCGGACACTGGGCCCGGTTGAGGTGCTGGGCAGCGGCCGGAGCACCAGCACCTTGCCCGGCTGCACCACGCGTACGCCGCGGGTGATGTCGCTGATGTCGCCGTACTTGTCCGACTGCATGCCCGAGGACCGGGTCGCCACCCAGCCGCCGAGCGTGCTGTGGGTGAAGCTGTCCGGGAAGTGGCCGAGAGTCCAGCCGAGGGCGCTGAGCTGCTCCTCCAGGTCCGGTCCGAGCACGCCGGCCTGGATCCGCGCCAGCCCGGACTCCTCGTCGACCTCCAGCACCCGGTTCATCCGGCCCATGTCGACCGAGATCACCGGCCGGGTCTCGTCCGGGGGGGCCTGCAGGCTGCCGGAGATGTTGCTCCCGCCACCGAACGGAATCAGCACCGCGTTGGCCGCGACCGCCCGGTCGACGACCAGCTGCACCTCCTCCTCGCTGCCGGGGTAGACCACCACGTCCGGCACCCGCGGGATGTCGCCGGCCCGCAGCCGCAGCAGGTCACGCACGCTCTTGCCGTAGGTATGCACGATGCGGTCGTCGTCGGTGGTGACCAGGTTGTCCGGGCTCACTGCGTCCCGCAGCTCGGCGGCGAGCTCGGCCGGAATCATCGGCCGCGGCGCCTCGAGCGGTTCCAGCGACCCGGCGGTGGGCTCGACATTCACGTCGAGGTCGACCGCCTCGATCACGAATGGCCGGAAGCCCGGCTTGTCCTCGTGGTGGAAGGCGACGCCCTCGACACCCCAGCCCCACCACTTCATGTGCTTCACGTCGGGCATGTGTCTGCTTTCTCCCTTTTCCATCCCGCGTACGCCGGCGCCGGGCCGCGGATCAGCCGTTCTCGGCGCGGTACGTCATCGTGTAGTCCACCAGCCCGCGAACTTCCTTGGCCATCCGCTCCGAGAACTGGGCCGCCGTCTCCCCGTCCTCGGCCCACATCGGTTCGCCGAACGTGACGAAGACCGGTCGGCGGCCCTTGTGCGGCCAGCTCCGCCCGTACGGCATGGCCTCGGCCGCGCCGACGATCGCGACGGGCAGAGCAGGCACGTCCCGGCTGACGCACAGGGCCGCGGCGCCGGGCTTGAAGTTGCCCATCTCGCCGGTCTTCGAGCGCCCGCCCTCGGGAAAGAGCAGCAGCGGGACGCCGGCGTCGAGCAGATCCGTCGCCACGCTGCGTCGGCCGCGGAGGCCGGTCCGGTCGACCGGGAACGCGTTGAAGAACAGCGACGCCAGAGGCTTACGCCACCAGACGTCGAAGAAGTAGTCGGCGGCGGCATTCGCCGCGATGTACCGGGCCAGCTTGCGGGGCAGCGCACCGAAGATCAGCGGCGCATCGAGGTGGCTGGCGTGGTTCGACACCAGGACGAAGGGCCGGGACAGTTTCTCCAGATGCTCCCGGCCGAGCACCGTGACATCGACCAGCCGCCAGACGAGCGGCTTCAGCAGCCCCCGTTGCGCCACGAATCGCGCGCTGGCGTGCAGCGGCGAGGTGTAGCGGCTTCGGCTGACCACGGCCTCAGCCTATCGGCTCACCTACGAGACAACTGTTGTCGGTTTCTGCCAACCGCGCTCCTCGCTCACTGGGCAGCCTCAAGCGGACGTCCGGCGTCGCAGCCATCCGCCCTCGCAGGCTCGGGCTCCCGCCAGACCCGTCCACGCTTCGCGGCTGGCACACCGGGCACTCCAGGCGCGCGAGTCGGAATCAGCTCGCGGGCCTACGCGACACGTTTCGCGCCCAGTCGGTCGCCGCTGCGCCGGAGCGGCGAGAGAGAGTCAGTGACGGCTGGAGACCAACCGGCGCGATACCGCGCGGACCGCAGCGCGGGGGAAGTGGCGGGCCGCAAAGATTCCCACCCGGTAGCGGCGGCTCGGGATCGAAATCACCTTGCCCTTGGCCACGTCAGTCAGAGCGTCGCTGACGAGACGCTCCAGGTCGATCCACATCAGACCCGGAAGGGATCCGGTGCGGATCGAGGCCCGCTGGTGGAACTCGGTCCGGACGTATCCGGGGCAGAGGGCGGTGACGGTGACGCCATGCTTCGCCAGCTCACCGGCCAGCGCCTCGGAGTAGGTGGTGACCCATGCCTTGATCGCCGAGTAGACGCCCATGGTGATGAAGCCGGCCGTGCTGGAGACGTTGATGATCTGCCCGCGGCCGCGGGCTTTCATCGCATGGCCGGCTGCGCCGGCCAGGATCAGCACCGCCTTGATCATCACGTCGATGCCGTACTCCTGCGCCGTGGTGTCGTCGGTCGCCAGGGGGCCGGGAATGCCGAAGCCGGCGTTGTTCACCAGCAGCTCGATGGGCTGTTCGGTGCTGCCCAGGCGGGCGGCGACCTGGAGGACCTCGTCGCGTACGCCGAGGTCGGCCGCGACGGTCTCGACGGCCACGCCGTACTGGTCCTTGAGCTCAGTGGCGAACTCGGCCAGCCGGTCGAGGTTGCGGGCGACCAGGACGAGGTCGTCGCCGCGGGCCGCGAGCTGACGGGCGAACTCGGCCCCGATTCCGGAGGTCCCACCGGTGACCAGCGCGGTTGCCATGGCCCCCAGGCTAGTGGGACACCTCAGGAGCACAGACTCGTTGCCCTCCGGATCTGCATCACCAGGCAGTGAACGGGGTCATCGGGGTCGTCGTCCCGGTCCGCCCGCTCCACCGTGGCGCCCAGGGCGACACGTTCGCATGCGGGCGTCGACGATATCGCCACCGTTGCTCCTGGGGCAGCGCGTTGCCCACCGACGCGCCGTACTCCGCACCGGGCGGCCGGTCGCGCAAACCAGAGGTCAGTCGGTCTCTGCAGCCAGCAGCTGGGCGGCCTCGCGGGCGATGGCCAGCTCCTCGTTGGTGGGGACGACGGCGACGGTGACCGGGGAGCCGTCCGGCGAGATCACCCGGGCCTCGCGAGAGGCGGCGGTGTTCCGCTCCGGATCGACCGACAACCCGAGCCCGTCCAGCCCATCGACCACGGCCGCGCGTAACGCCGGGTTGTTCTCGCCGACCCCGGCGGTGAAGGTGAGCACGTCGAGCCGGCCCAGATGCGCGAGATAGGCGCCGACGTAGTGCTGAAGCCGGTGCACGTACACCTCGAAGGCCAGCTGCGCAGCCGGATCGGCGCGCTCGCGCCGCTGCTGCAGCTCGCGGAAGTCGTTGACGCCAGCCAGACCCTTCAGCCCGGACTGTTTGTTCAGCAGGTTGTCGATGTCGCCGACCGACAGCCCCAGCTCGTTGTGCAGGAAGGTGTGCAGCCCGGGGTCGACATCGCCGGACCGGGTGCCCATCACCAGTCCCTGCAGCGGGGTCAGCCCCATCGACGTCTCGATCGCCACGCCGCCGCGGACGGCCGACGCCGAGCAGCCGTTGCCGAGGTGCAGCACGATCTGGTTGAGCTCGCCGAGCGGTCGGCCGACCAGCTGCGCCGCCGCCGTGGAGACGTAGCGGTGGGACGTGCCGTGGAAGCCGTAGCGGCGGATCCGGTGCGTACGCGCCAGGTCGGCCGGGATCGCGTACGTCGCCGCCTCCGACGGCAGGGTGGCGAAGAACGCGGTGTCGAACACCGCCACGTGCGGGACGTCGAACTCCGACCGCGCGGCCTGGATG
>DASQUF010000389.1:0-3349 GCA_035641435.1 Propionibacteriaceae bacterium
AGACGGTCACCTGCCGGTCGGCGGCGTACAGGTCGGACGCCTCGGGGGCGAAGACGATGTCGACCCCCTCGGCCTCGCACACCTCGAGGTCGTCGGCCAGCGGGCGGGGGTAGCGGGCGAAGTCCTCGTCCACGCCGAACTGGAGGGGGTTCACGAAGATGCTCACCACCACTCGCTCGGCACGGGCGCGCGCCAGCCGGATCAGCGAACGGTGGCCCTCGTGCAGAGCGCCCATGGTCGGGACCAGGGCCGCGGGGGGGCTGACCCGGTGGCCGGCGGCCACCGCGGCGTACTCGGCCAGGCTGCCGGCGACCTTCATGGCCGCGAGGTCGACTCGGTGGAGAAGGTGTGCTCGGCGCTAGGGAAGGCGCCGCGCCGGACCTCGTCGACGTAGGTCGCGGCCGCATCGCCGATCACCTGGGCCAGGTTGGCGTACTGCTTGACGAAGCGCTGCATCTTGCCCTGGCGCAATCCGACCATGTCCTGCCAGACCAGCACCTGGGCGTCGCACTCGGGCCCGGCGCCGATGCCGACGGTCGGGATCTCCAGCTCGGCCGTGACCTGCTGGGCCAGCTCACCAGGCACCATCTCCAGCACCACTCCGAACGCCCCGGCGTCGGCGACCGCGTGCGCGTCCTCGAGCAGCCGCTTGGCGTCGTCGCCGCGGCCCTGGACGCGGTAGCCGCCGAGCTGGTGCTCACTCTGCGGGGTGAAGCCGATGTGGCCCATCACCGGGATGCCGGCGTCGGTGACCTTGCGGATCTGGTCGGCGACGCGTACGCCGCCCTCGAACTTCACCGCGTGGCAGCCGCCCTCCTTCATGAAGCGGATGGCGGTCTCCAAAGCCTGTGACGGACCGTCCTCGTAGGAACCGAACGGCAGGTCACCGACGACGAAGGCCCGCCGGGTCGACTTGACCACCGCCCGGACCAGGGGCAGCAGCTCATCCACGGTCACCGGCAGGGTGGTCTCGTAGCCGTACACGTTGTTGGCCGCCGAGTCGCCGACGAGCAGGGCCCACACGCCGGCCTGGTCGAACAGGGCCGCGGTGTACTGGTCGTAGCTGGTGAGCATCGCCCATCGCTCCTGCTTGCGCTTGGCCGCGTGGAAGTCGGTGACGCGGATCCGCCGCGCCGGCTGGGCTGGCTCGGTCACCGGACTCGCACCGTCGTCGACCACACCAGTTGAACCTAACGTAGCCCTGCCTCATTCCCGCCCCGCGATCCTCACCCGATCGGCGGGGAATCGCCCCTGACGGGCCCGGGCCGCAGCTCGGAGAAAGGTTGCCGGGAAGGTCCGGGTCAGAGGCGAGACAGAACCAGGGCCGACCGCGTGCGCAGGACGCCGGGGTGGTTGCGAATGATGCCGAGGATCTTCTCGAAGTGGGCCGTGTCGGATGCCCGGACCCGCAGGATCCCGTCGGCCTCCCCGGTGACGGTGTAGGCCTCGACCACCTCGGGGATGGTGCGCACCAGCTCGCGCATCCGGTCGGGCGGGACCCGGCCCTCGCAGTAGAGCTCCACGAACGCGTCGATGGTCCAGCCCAGGGCGGCAGCCTCAACCTCGGCCGTGAAGCGGCGGATCACCCGTTCCGACCGGAGCCGGTCCACCCGACGTTTGGTGGCCGCAGTGGACAGTCCGATCCGCTGACCGAGGGAGGCGAAGCTCTCCCGGCCGTTCTCGATCAGTAGCGCAAGAAGTTTGTGATCTAGGTCGTCAAGACGCCACAAAGTGTCCTCGATTCCGTTCGAACGGCCATCGTCATTGCGTTGCCCGCACCCTACCCTGCAAGTGTGACCATCACTGTGCCCGGTCGGGCGGCGTTCGCGCTGCGGCGCACCCGACCGCGGCACTTCCTGATGTGCCCGCCCACCTACTTCGACGTTCGGTACGCCATCAACCCGTGGATGGACCCAACGTTCCCGGTCGACCGGCCGCTGGCTCTTGCGCAGTGGTCGGCGCTGGTCGAGGCGTACCGTGCCGCGGGCCACCGCGTCGACCTGCTGGACCCGGTTCCCGGCCTGCCCGACATGGTCTACGCCGCCAACGGCGCCTTCGCGTTGGACGGGATCGTGCTGCCCGCCCGGTTCGCGTACGCCGAACGGGCTCCCGAGGCGCCTGTCCACGCCGAGTGGCATCGGCGTAACACCACCGGGTGGGCCAGCCCGGCCATCGCCGAGCCAGTGGCCACCAACGAGGCGGAGGGTGACTTCGCCGTGCTGTCGGACCGGATCCTGGCCGGTCATGGGTTTCGCACCAGCCGGGCGGCCCATGGTGAGCTGGCCGCCCTCACCGGCCGCGAGGTGATCAGTCTGGAGCTGGTCGACCCCCGGCTCTACCACCTCGACGTCGCACTCACCGTGCTGGATGACGAGCGGGACCACATCGCATACTTCCCGGACGCGTTCAGCCCGGATAGCCAACGGCGGCTCGCCGACTGCTTCCCGGACGCGATCCTCGCCACCGAGGCTGACGCGTACGCCTTCGGCCTGAACTGCGTCAGCGACGGCCGCACGGTGTTCGTCCCCGCGGGTGCCGCCCACCTGCGCATGCAGATCGCCGCGGCGGGCTACCGCCCGGTATCGATCGACCTCAGCGAGCTGGCCAAGGGCGGCGGCAGCGTGAAGTGCTGCACCCAGGAGCTCCACGCTTTTCGGGGGGGTCCAAGAGGTCGCCCTCCTTGCCCATGACACGCACCCGTAGAGAGGGACGACCATGACGATCATGGACGACATCACGACCCGTACCCAGGAGCTGCTGCGGGCCGAGTCAAGCCGCGTCGCGCACAACTACCACCCGCTGGACGTGGTCGTGGCCTCCGGCGCTGGCGCGGTGCTCACCGACGTCGACGGTACCGAGTACCTCGACTTCCTGGCCGCCTACTCCGCGACCAACTTCGGGCACGGCCACCCGGCCCTGGTCGCGGCGGCCCGAGAGCAGCTCGACCGGGTCACCCTCACCTCCCGCGCCTTCCACCACGACCGGTTGGCCGCCTTCGCCGACGGGCTGGCCCGGCTGGTGGGCAAGGACATGGTGCTGCCGATGAACACCGGCGCCGAGGCGGTGGAGTCGGCGATCAAGGTCGCCCGCGCCTGGGGTTATCAGGTCAAGGGGGTGCCCGACGGCCAGGCGAAGATCATCGTGGCTGCCGGCAACTTCCACGGTCGCACCACGACGATCATCAGCTTCTCCGACGACCCGCTGGCCCACGACCACTTCGGCCCGTACACCCCGGGCTTCCTCACCGTCCCCTACGGCGACCTGGACGCGCTGGCCGCCGTTCTGACGCCCGACGTCGTGGCCGACGTCTACCTGCTGGGCAAGGCGCTCGGTGGGGGCATCGTGCCGG
>DASQUF010000390.1:0-2627 GCA_035641435.1 Propionibacteriaceae bacterium
GTGCTTGCGGATGTAGCCCTCGTAGGTGCGACGAGTCGTGGGATCGACATCTAGCACGTCGAGCCACTTGTCCAGCAGCTGACCGAGGTTTGCACGAGTTCGTGGGTTGCGCCGCTCGTCGACTTGGTTCTGCAGCCGTGAACGGACCCGCTCAGCCTCCCGGCTGGCGTGAGATCCCGCCGGAAAGACCTCGCTGAGGTAGATGCGCTTCCTCGACACCGCATCCATGCCGGCGTAGACGCGGACGCGGAGGGCTCCCGACGGCAGTTCATCGATGGCGCCGCGCTTCCGTGAGCGTCGCTTCGAGGAGGTCGCCACGGATGCGAAACTAGCACTTTCGCACCACGAGTGATGTCACGGCGCTTGACCCATCGAGTGGCTTAGCGCTTGAAATGCGGCTTGACTAGGAATTATAAGAGTAGGCCCCGTGGGACTCGAACCCACAACCCGCGGATTAAAAGTCCGCTGCTCTGCCAGTTGAGCTAGAGGCCCAGGTGTCGCGGCGCCCGCGAGCACCAGGACAGTCTCTCAGACCTCACAACCTGGCGGCCCGCTACGCAACAAGGTGCGGCGCCTCGACGGTCGGGCCGGCTATTTCGGCGGGAGCGTCCGGACGTAGGACAGGCCGTGCTCAATCCACGGGCTCAGCTCGTTGTCGGTCGCCGACCCGTCAATGTCGATGTGCAACCAGCCGGACATCGGCCGACCGCGCATGACGAACGGCTCAGCTCTGGGATCGGCTAGCAGAGATTCCGTCTCCGCAGGGTCGACCCGTAGCAGGAGCCCACCCTTGCTGCTGGCGCCGACGGCCATATGGCCAGCCTCCAGGAACGCGACACCGCCAAACATCCGCTTCTCCACGATCCCCGGCTGGTCCGCCAGCATCTCCCGAAGGCGCTCGACCAGTTCTACGTCGTACGGCATGCGACCACTATGCCGCCGCTGGACGAACGGCGTGCCGTCCAACCGCTCTGGTTCGCGCTAGGAGCGGTACAAGTGCCCCGGAAGCAGTCGGTGGGTCCGCTCCCGACATCGGGAGAACGATCAAGCCCAGAAGGACAATTCGGAGGGCGTCCATACTCCTGGCTCCGGAGTAGCCAAGGGGCCTCAGCACGCCTGGTCTCTCCGCCACTCAGCCACCGTGGCCTCCACATCGACAGGCCGTTGCACCAGGCCCGGCCCATCGACCTTCCGGCGGTGGCTGTCCCGGATCCGCTCGTTCAGGTCCGCGACAACGCGCCGCACCTCATCCTCGTCGCGTACGCCGGCCAGGGTCTGCGGCAGTTCGGTGACCTCCTTGCGCAGCGCCAGCGAGGTGGGCAGCGGCATCGGGATCTTCTCGCGCTCCAGGAAGCCCTTGACCCACCAGTCCTCGTCGTCGCGGCCGTTCAGCCCCGGGATCGGCCGGCCGGCGCCCGGCAGGTTGTCGAACTCGCCCCGTTCGGTGGCCTCGCGGATCTGCCGCTCCACCCAGCTCTCGTACGGCACGCTTTCCACCGTATGCGCCGACAATGGCATGCTGAAGGCGTGGACCTATGGCAGGTCGGACTGATCGCGGTGATCGTGATCGGCTTCGGCCTGGTTGTCTTCGGAGCGCTCTGGGACCGGGCCCGCAACCAACGTCGGGCTCGCGAGATGCTCTCGCCCCCGCCGCGGATGATCCCCCAGTTCCGGCCGGACGCACCCGCCCCCCACTACCTGTCCGACCTGCAGGCCCGGCGTCGGCCAACCGGGGCTGAGGGCACCGCCCTGACACCGGAGGAGCGCGCGCAGATCAACCAGCAGATCGCCGACGCCCAGACCGTCACAGTCTCCACCGGGTACGCGTCCCGCGACTTCGTCACCGACCCCACATCGGGCTGGGCGGTGCTGGACCGCCCGGCGGTGCTGGTCTGCGCCGATCCGGTCGGCAGCATTCGCGAGCTGCTACCGGTGCTCGAGCGGTTGATCATGACGGGGACCCCGCTGGTGGTGGTCGCCCCCAAGCTCGCGTCCGAGGTGCAGTCCACCCTCGAGGTCAACGCGATCCGGCAGACCATGCGACTGCTCGCCGTCACCCCCGACGCCGCCGCCCTGGCCAGCCTGGCGGCCGCCTGCGGCGCGACCCCCGTCGAGCGCTCCGACCGCCAGGCGGGCTACCTACCGACCGAGCGATTCGGCCGCTGCGAACGCTGGGTCAGCACCGCCAAGGCCAGCCATGTGATCGTCTCCGCCGAGGTGACGCACACCGCGTGATCGCCTATGCGGCCGCGCTGGCGCCGATCATCTTCGGCACCACCTACCTGCTGACGAGCGACTTCCTGCCACCCGACCGTCCCCTGCTCGCTGCCCTCCTGCGGTCGCTGCCCACCGGCTTGATCCTGATCGTCGGCACCCGCCCCCCGGACCGGCGCTGGCTGGCCCGTCTCGCCGTGCTCTCGGTCCTCTACGCCTCGGGACTGTTCCCGCTGCTCTTCCTGGCCGCCTACCTGCTTCCGGGAGGCGTCGCCGCGGTGATCAATTCGATCAGCCCGCTGCTGGTCGTCGCCCTCTCGGTGCCCTTGCTGGGCGCGAAGATCCACCCGGTTCAGGTCGGCGCCGGCGTGCTGGGGATCGGCGGTGTGGCGCTGCTGGTGCTGCGCTCCGAC
>DASQUF010000391.1:0-4806 GCA_035641435.1 Propionibacteriaceae bacterium
GGCGGGATCTGAAGGTCCGGAGTGAGCGCGAGGTGCGGGACACATGACCTTCGCCCTGGACCGATACGAGCCGGTCGCGTTCCACACCCATCCCGAGCTGATGCGAGCGGCGGAGGCCCAGACAGCGGTGCTGCACCCGGCGGGGTCGCCGGTGCCCGCCGGGGCGCCGTACGCCGCTCCGCCGTCACCTGCGCCGTTCCGGGCCCCCGTGCCCGGGTCCGCTCCGGTGGCGGCGGCGACACCGGTGTCCCCACCGACTGCGGCCACACCGACTCCGCCGCCAAAACCGCCCCCCGAGCCGATCGCCGCGTACCTGATCGGGATGGACGCGACCCCGCTGCTGCGCTCCCAGCTGGCCGACTTCCTCGACGCGGCCGGGTCCCGGCGTGACGTCCGGGTCAGCGTCGGTGTGGTGACCGGTCGGGAGTTGTCGTGGGTGCTGCGCGACCAGGTGCCCTACGGCGTACGGGCCATGCCCCGCTATCCCGACGCAGGCACGACGGCTGATGCCGACGCGGCCGTGACGACGGTCGCGGCCGCAGTCCTCACCGATGCCGCCGACGACCCGAACCGTCGACAGCTGGTGGTTCTGCTCTGGGACCGGCCGCCGGGACCTGTGGCGCTACCCGCCACGCTTCGCTCCGCGCTCGTCCTGCACTGCGTCGACGCGGTACTGACTCTGCCTGCCCCGAACGGCCCCAGCGGATCATCCTGGCTGCTGGCCCGCTCCCGCCCCGGTCCGCGGCCCTCGCTGCTGGCCCAAGCCGGGCGCCTGCTGGACCGTTGGGAGGCGTTCGCCAGCCTCCCACCGGGGCTGGTGCTGTTCGCCGCGAGGGCGGACGATCCCCCTTGAACCGCCCCCAAAGATCAAACCGCCTGCCCTAGAGGCCGAAGAAACGTCAGCCGCCAGTCGGCGTAGTCCCCGGCGCCCCGGTAGACCGGCCCACCGTCCAGCACGATACGGCGCGGGCCGCGGCGGTAGGTCACGCGCCGCCGTCCGACGTCCGGCTCGACCTTGACCCGCGCCGCCGCACCGAGGACCGACACCCGCTCCCCGCCGCCGACGAAGAGGTCCTGCTCGGCGAACTCGCGGCCCGAGCGACCCCAGAGCGCCGTGGCCACCCGGCCCGCGACCCGGACCGCCGTGCCGGTCGCCGAGTCGGACCAAAGGCCGAGGAACACCGGCTCGCCGCTCGGCGACCCGTGAGCCACCCGCCGCCCGATATGCAGCCCCTGGCGCTGCCCGACAACGCGGTACTGGTGGCGGTCGAGGTAGAGCACCAGCAGACCCGCCGGGTCGCAGCCCCAGCGGGCCGGGACCGGCTGTTCCGGCCGGTCGACCGTGCCGTCGGGCTGCAGGATGACCGTGGTCGGCGGCCGACCGGGGACGAGCAGGTACCCGCGGGTGGGCCGAGGGAAGTCGCCGGGCGCGAAGGTCGCCGCGGCGGCGAGGAACTCCACGTACTGGCGGTGCTGCGCCGGGTTGGCCGTGGCCCAGGTGACGTAGTCCTCGCCGGTCAGGTCGAGGACCCGGCCGGGACGGTACCGGTCGGCCCAGTCCAGCTGCTGCTGCCAGCACAGCCAGTGGAACTTGCCGGCACTGGTCAGGGCCCGGTCCGGCGGCGCGGGCTGCGTGCAGAGTCGGCAGGACCCGCTCCCCAGCCGGACGTGCCGGACCTCCCGGGGGCAGGCCTCGTAGTCGACCCACTCGTTCTCGGACACTTCCGTGATCCTAGAAGCCGGTCGGCTCAGACGGCTCGCGTAGCCTCGGCTGCTCCCGGGTAGCCCGGAGGCGGAAGGGTTCATCCAGCGAGGAGGGCCGGCGGTGTCGGACGTGGACAGCGGTCAGCGCGGCGGCTTGCCGCGGCTGACCGACGATACGCCCGCTGAGGAGTCCATCGGTCAGCGTGACCTGACCCGTTGGCCGACAGCGGCGGGCCGGGCCCTGGTCCGCCTGGTCGGCCGGCTGGCGGCGGGTGTGTCCGCACACACCGTCCTCTACACCACCCTCCTCGTCGGCCTGGTGATCGTGACGGCCTTCGCCGCCGGCGGTACGGCGATCTACGACGCGGTGGCCGAGAACGACGGCATCAGCCGGCTGGACCAGCCCGCCCTCGACCAGGCCATCGCCCTGCGCACGGCCCAGAACACCGAGATGGCCACGGGCTTCACCCATCTGGGCGGTCCGGTGGGCATGACGGTGCTCGCGTCGCTCGTGACCTTCTTGATGGTGTGGCGCTGGCGGTCGCGTACGCCGCTGGTCCTGATGCTCATCGCGACGGCCGGGTCCCTGCTGATGACCACCATCGGCAAGGCGATCGTCGGCCGGCCCCGACCCCCGCTGTCGGAGGCGGTGCCGCCGTACGAGTACGCCTTCTCCTTCCCCTCCGGTCACACCCTCAACAGCACGGTGATCGCCGGGGTGGTCGCGTACCTCCTGCTCCGCCGGCTCACCACCCCCTGGGCCCGTACGCTCACCGTCGTGCTGGCGGTCGTCTGGGCCGTCGTCATGGGTCTGAGCCGGGTGTTCCTGGGGCATCACTGGCTCACCGACGTGGTCTTCGCCTGGCTGCTCGGCAGTGCCTGGCTGGCCCTGATCATCACCGCGCACCGGCTCTTCCTCACCATCCGCCGGCGTCGGCAGGATGCGCCCTGAGGTTGTCGGCAGGGGCCCGAAGTCTGGGACGGGCCAGGAGCCCTTGTCGAAGGACCACCCACCAGCGATCGCGCGCAACCTTTTGCCGACGGTCCACAGATCGCGTAGGTGAGGCATAGGGTTGCTTTATCGACGTTGCGGAGCCCTGGCGGGATACGGGAGATGGCGCCCGCGCTGGCTATCCGTACGAGCCGGGGCCAGTCGGCCGTGCCCAGCAAGCGGCTCGGCTGGCCGAACTGATCCAGCGGGTCGGCCGCGGGGACCAGGCCGCCTTTGCCGAACTCTACGACGCGACCTCGGAACTCGTCTACGGCGCCGCCCTCCAGGTTCTGCGGTCTCCGCGCCAGGCCTCGGAGGTGACCCAGGAGGTGTACCTCGAGGTCTGGCGTTCAGCCGGGCGTTACCACCCCACCAACGGCAGCGTGCTGGCCTGGCTGACGGCGATGGCTCACCGCCACTTCGTCGATCGAGCTCGAGCCGTCGGCGACGAACCCGTCTCCGAGCGGCACGCCGTCGTGAAGGGGAACCGCGAGCTCGCTCATGCCGAAGATGGAGGAGTGCCCCGGCTGGACGCCGAGCGGGCCCGTAAGGCCCTGCACACACTCAGTGATGGCCACCGCCAGGTCGTGACCTTGGCCTACGTGAAGGGGTGCAGCCAGAGCGAGGTGGCACGCACGCTTGGACTGCCCCTGGACACGGTGACAACCAGGCTCCGGGACGGTCTTCGCGGGCTCCGCCATGCGTTGGGAGCAGAGCGGTGAGCGACGTACACGCCACGGTCGGCGCCTATGCCGTTGACGCGTTGGGCTCGGCCGAGCGGGCCGAGTTCGAGGCTCATCTCGCTGCCTGTCCCAGCTGCCAGGTCGAGGCGGCCGAGTTCGCCGAGACGCTGGCCGGTCTGGCTCCGCTTATGGCGACGCCGCCCCCCGCGGCCTTGCGGACTTCGGTACTGACCGCCATCGCCGGGGTCCGGCAGCTGCCGCGGGAGCGGGTCGCACGATCGGAGAACCAAGACAACCTGGTGGCCGACGCTGGTTCGGAGGCTCCACGTCGCTCGCGAGTGGCCTCGGTGACCGAGATCCGGCCGTCGCATCCTGCCGAGGTCGCGCCCTTGGAGGAGCACCCCTCCGTGGTGCCGGAGTCGCCCTGGTTGGGCATCACCGCGGCCCTGTCCGATGACCTCAATGCTCGTCGCAACCGCCGTCGGGACCGCGTGCTGGCCGTCGTGATCGCGGCCGCGTTGGTCCTGGCCGTCGTCTTCAGCGGCTGGCTGTACCTCTCCTGGCAACAGAACCAGACCCGAGCGGCCGAGGCGCAGCGGGAGACCGAGCTGCTCACCGCGCCGGATGCCGAGGTGTACGTCTCGGACGCGAACGGAACCACGGTCTCGTTCGTGGTGTCCAGGCTGCGCAACGAGGCACTCTTCGTCGGCAACGATCTCGCCGAACCCGGCGCCGGCTCGGTCTACCAGCTGTGGACCCTGGATGGAGACACCGCCAGGTCGGCCAGCCTCATCTTCGAGGGCGGCAGCGTGCGTCGGTTGATCCGCGGGTCGGTAGCGAACGCCGACGGGCTAGCCCTGACCCTCGAGCCGGTCCCCAACGGGTCGTCGACCCCGACTGACCCCAGACTTGCGGACGTCGACCTGTCACCGCCTTAGCGGCGGGGAGCCGACCCGGCTTCGGGCGGAGAGACGTGCAGCGGGGAAGTCAGTGGGCGCGGCGGATGCTGACCTCGCCGGCGGCGGTGGAGGGGTCCACCACGCGGCCGCCCTGGATCATCTCGATCTCACCCGCGGCGACCATGCGGCGGGCCGCCCGGCGCAGGATCTCCGGATGCTGGGCGTCCCAGGAGATGGCCGACAGCGAGGTGGCGCCGGCGCTGTGCCGGACGGCATAGCGGATCGCCTCCTCTGCCATGCGGTCCGCGTCGGTGATGCCTCGACGGCGACAGGCGGTGCTGCAGAAGAGCACCTGGTCCCAGTTCCGTTCCCACTTCTTCTGCCACTCGATCCGCCGGCCGCACGATCGGCAGATCTTGTCCTCGGGAATCGCGACCTCAGTCGGCGTCGAGCCCGAGGCGGGCGACCAGGACCAGGAGGCGGTCGCCGTGCGCCTCCGCCACCGCGTAGAAGCCGCCGTAGTGGCGGG
>DASQUF010000392.1:0-3548 GCA_035641435.1 Propionibacteriaceae bacterium
AGCTCCTCGCGGCTGCGGCGGGTCAGCTCGGCGTACCCACGGATCGCGGCCAGCGGGTTGCGCAGCTCGTGGGAGGCGTCGGCGACGAACTGGCGCACCTTGACCTCGCTGGCCTGGCGGGCAGCGAGAGCCTCCTCGACGTTGGCCAGCATGTGGTTGAACGCCTGGCCGACCCGCCCCACTTCCGAGGCAGGGTCGGCGTCGGCCGGCGGCACCCGGACGGCCAGGGCGACCTCGCCGCGGTCCAGCTGGAGCTGGGAGACCTGCTGGGCGGTGGCGGCGACCCGGTTGAGCGGTCGCAGGCTGCGGGCTACCACGGCCCGGGCGGCCAGGCCGGCACCGACCAGGGCCAGCAGGGTGAGCAGCACCTCCAGCCCGACCAGTTGGACCAGCAACCGGTCGACCTGGGCCAGAGGAATCCCGACGACCACGACGCCCGACTGACTGCCGACGGCCTCGACGATCGTCGCGGGGTATGCGACGACCCGGTAGCGGCCGAGCTCGTCCAAATCGACGGTGGTCCGGGTTCGGTCGACCGGGACGACGCGCAGCTGGTCGACCGCCGTTGCCGACAGGATCGGGCGCTGTCCCCGCTCGGCCAGTCGACCGGTGTCGATGCTCGACCCGTCGCTGCCGTAGGCGGCATACAGGGTGCCGATCGGCTGGCCGGGCTGCAGCAGTCCTTGGCCTCCTCGTCCGCCGCGACCGTCGTTGCTGTCCCGCCGGATCCGGTCGATCACCTCAGTGAGCTGCTGGTCGACCTGACCGACCAGCAGTTGCCGGACGGCCAGCGTGGTCAGCAGGCTGAGCAGGATTGCGGCCGCCGCCACCAGAGCCAGTACGCGCAGCAGCAGCTTGCGGGCCAGGGTCCCCGGGCCGAACGCCGAGCCCGGGGCCGCCGGGGCCACGACATCGGTCATCGGGGCACGGTCAGCCCGCGGGACGTAGCACGTAGCCCGCGCCCCGCATGGTGTGGATCATCGGCGGCCGGTTCGCGTCGATCTTCTTGCGCAGGTAGGAGATGTACAGCTCGACCACGTTGGCCTGGCCACCGAAGTCGTAGTTCCACACCCGGTCGAGGATCTGGGCCTTGCTGAGCACCCGGCGCGGGTTGCGCATCAGGTAGCGGAGCAGCTCGAACTCGGTCGCGGTCAGCTGGATCTCGACCCCACCGCGGGTCACCTCGTGGCTGTCCTCGTCCAGCGTGAGGTCGCCGACGACCAGCGTCGAGTCGGAGCGGACCAGGGTCGCGCCGCTGCGCCGGAGCAGGCCGCGCAGCCGAGCGATGACCTCCTCCAGGCTGAACGGCTTGGTGACGTAGTCGTCGCCACCCGCGGTCAGCCCACCGATCCGATCCTCCACCGAGTCCTTGGCGGTCAGGAAGATCACCGGCACGTCCGGGTCCTCGGTCCGGATCCGGCGCATCACCTCGAGGCCGTCGAAGTCGGGCAGCATCATGTCCAGCACGATCGCGTCCGGCCGGGTCTCCCGGGCCGCTTTCACCGCCTCGGTTCCCGAGCCGGCGGTGGTCACCTGCCAGCCCTCGTAGCGCATCGCCATCGACAGCAGCTCGGTCAGGCTGGCCTCGTCGTCCACGGCCAGCACCCGGATCGGTGTGCCGTCGGCGCGGGTGAGCGAGGAGCTTGGGCTGTCAGTGCGGATCATGCCGCCAAGAGTGACACCGGTTTGACCGAGTTCCCCTGTGCCTTACCTGTGACGATCCTGTGAAGATTCAGACGGATCGGGCGGGTGGTCAGACCGGGGTGACCGAGTGGGAACCGGTGCGGGTCGAGCTGCCGTAGCTGGATGAGCCGGACGAGCCGGCGCTTGCGGGGAGGTACGCGGCGTCGTCCTCGGTGTCCCCGACCGGCTTCTTCCGCTTGAACAGCCGGTCGATCGACACCCCACCGGCCCCGAATACGAAGAACAACAGCCCGAGCAGCCCGAGGGCGACGTCGTACTCGTAGCCGCCGTTGTAGGACCCGTCGGCCCTGAGCAGGTCCGGACCCGCGTAGTAGGAGAAGTAGGAGATGTTCAGCACCGACAGCACGATCAGCCCCACCCCGACGAACCGGGTGAGGGCGCCCACGATCAGGAACACCCCGCCCACCAGCTCGAAGATAATGGTCGCCCAAGCCGCGACCTCCGCGTACGGGGCCCCGACCTCGGCGTAGCGGTCCCGCATGGCGGCCACGCCCTGGTTCGCGCCGGTCCAGTGGGTGATCCCGTGCAGCAGCAGGATGCCGCCCGTGCCGAGCCGGGCGACGAGCAGGCCGAAACTCTGCAGGAACTGGGACATGACTGTCTCCTCCGGGATATCGGACTGCGACCAACGCTAGTCAGTTCGTCCCCGAACCGCCTTGCACCACGCCGCGCTCGGACCGCCGGTCCGTGGCCCGATCGCTACCCGGTGCGCGAGAAGCGGTCCGCCGCAGTGCCGTGCAGTCGCCCCGGCGGAACGTGACGCCCGCAGACGGCGAGCAGCAGGTCCTGCGCCCGGCCGGTCACCGGGTCGCCGATGCCGTAGGACCAGTCGAGGTCGTCAGCCCGGAGCTGTACCCCGCCCAGGTCCACGCCGAAGAACTTCAGCTGCGACGGCTTCACTGAGCGCAGCACCAGCCCGACCCGCTCGGGTGGCGGCCGGCGGTCCAGGTCCAGACCGACGGTGATGTCGAGACCGTGGATGACGTCATGGCTGAGCGCGCCGACGTAACCCCCGCCCGGCGGCTTCCATGGATGGTTCACGTTGGCCCGCAACGAGGTGGTCAGGTCGTCGGCGGTCAGGGCCTCGGCATCCGCTCGGGCCGCGTGGTCCGCCATCCGGTTGTAGCTGCCTCGAGCCCTGATCATCCCGACCACGAACCTCGGCCGGCTGTAGCGGAAGGCCATCGTGATGTGGGCGACGGTCTCTCGGACCCGCCAGCCGGCGCACAGGGTCTCCTCGTCCCACCGCTCCGCCGGCAGTGCCGCTAGCACGTCGGCGAGCTCCCGGCGCTCGGCCGCGATCTCCTCCCGGACCTGGGCGTCCTTCGCGGTGACCATGCGACCCCTCTCCATGTCAGTCCGGATATATCTCCCGACACTTCGACCTCGGGAAGGACGAGAACTCATCGCGGCGCCCCCACCTCGTCGGTTTCGGAGAAAGTAAGGGCCTGCAGGTTCAGGCAACGGGCAGGAAGGGGCGGAGCGCCGGAGCGAAGCCCTCGGGGTCCTCGGCGAACCCGATGTGGTCGCCGGGGAAGATGACCGGCTCGATCCCGAGCGCCCGGGCCAGCGCCGTCGACGTACGGTCACATACCTGCCCGGCCGACTCCGCACCGATGCCGACGACAATCCGGGTGCCGCCGGTCCGCAGCGCCTCCAGATCTGGGACGAACTCGATCGTCGGGCGCATCTCGTGGCGGAAGAAGAAGTCCTCATCGGCGGCCGCATGGCCCTCCAGCGGAGCACCGAACATCTCGGCGAAGACCGGCTCGGGTAGCTCGATGTTCGCGTCGGCCAGGAACAGTCGCCACGCCGCCGCCCGACCCTCGACGAGGTACGCGGTG
>DASQUF010000393.1:0-3977 GCA_035641435.1 Propionibacteriaceae bacterium
GTGGGCGTGCCTACCGTACGCGGTAACGAGGGCGCGGACCCGGCCAGCGTGGCGTACGAGGCGGTCAAGGCCGGGATCGAGCAGGAGGTCGACGTGGTGCTGGTCGACACGGCAGGCCGGCTGCACACCAAGACCGGACTGATGGACGAGCTCGGCAAGGTCAAGCGGGTGATCGAGCGGCAGGCGCCGGTGGGGGAGGTGCTGCTGGTGCTGGACGCGACCACCGGCCAGAACGGGCTGACGCAGGCCCGGATCTTCGCCGAGGTGGTCGACGTGACCGGCATCGTGCTGACCAAGCTCGACGGCTCGGCCAAGGGCGGCATCGTCGTGCAGGTCCAGCGCGAGCTCGGTGTGCCGGTCAAGCTGGTCGGGCTGGGGGAGGGCGCGGACGACCTCGCGCCCTTCGACCCGGAGGTGTTCGTGGACGCCCTGCTCGAGCCGGCCGCGGCATGACCGCGCGGCATCGGGCGTTCGGCGGAAGCTCCTTCCACTTCAGAGAGGACGTCATGGAGGAACGCGTACTCGGCCGGACCGAGCGTCCGGTCTCGGTGGTCGGGCTGGGCACTTGGCAGATCGGTGGCAGCTGGGGCGAGGTGAGCGCGACGGCGGCCCTCGAGGTGCTGGACGCGGCCGTCGAGGCGGGGGTCACCTTCTTCGACACGGCCGACGTCTACGGCGACGGGCGCAGCGAGCAGCTGATCGGCCGGTTTCTTGGCGACCACCCGGACCTGGTGGTCACGGTGGCCACCAAGGTCGGCCGGCGGGCCGAGCAGCGCCCCGAGAACTACACTCTGGACAACTTCCGGACCTGGCTCGACCGGTCTCGGCGCAACCTTGCGGTGGACCGGATCGACCTGGTCCAGCTGCACTGCCCACCGAGCGAGGTCTACTCCCGCGACGAGGTGTACGACGCTCTCGACACGCTCGTCTCCGACGGGGTCATCGCCGCGTACGGGGTCAGCGTGGAGACCACCGACGAGGCCCTGACCGCCATCTCCCGCCGGGGAACGGCGACCGTCCAGATCATCCTGAACGCCTTCCGGCGCAAGCCGCTGGATGACGTGCTGCCCTCGGCCGCGGCGGCCGGGGTGGGCATCATCGCCCGGGTGCCGCTGGCCAGTGGGCTGCTCAGCGGCCGGTACACGACCGCAACCGAGTTCGCCGAGAACGACCACCGCAACTTCAACCGGCACGGCGAGTCCTTCGACGTCGGCGAGACCTTCTCCGGGGTGGACTACGAGACCGGCGTGGCGGCTGCAGCCGAGTTCAGCCGGCTGGTGGCCGAGCACCTGGGCCGGGAGGTCACCCCGGCCCAGGCCGCGCTGGCCTGGGTTGTGCAGCAGCCGGGCGTGACAACCGTTATCCCGGGGGCTCGGTCGCCGGAGCAGGCGCGGGCCAATGCCGCCGCCGGCTCGCTGCCGGCCCTGCCTTCGGCCTTCCTCGACGCGGTGGCCGACCTGTACGACCGGCGGCTCCGGGCGGCGATCCATCCACGCTGGTGAAGGGCGGGTGCGACCTCATATAGTTGAATCATCAACTAGGGAGCGCCTGTGACCACCAACCTTCTCTTTCCACCCGTGCAGGGTGGTGCCTTCGACGACTTTCTGACCACCGCCGCGCCGACTAGCCGGGACCAGCCGCGCTGGCGCGAGGAGGACGGGCCGCTGCCCGTCCTGTACCTCGGCCACGGCGCGCCGCCGCTGTTCAACGACCCACTGTGGATCGACCAGCTCTTCGGCTGGTCGCAGTCCCTCCCCAAGCCTCGGGCCGTGCTCATCGTCAGCGCGCACTGGGAGTCGGCTCCGCTGGCGCTGTCGGCGTCCGCGGCCGGCACACCGCTGGTCTACGACTTCGGCGGGTTCGACCGGCGCTTCTTCGCCATGACCTACCCGACGCCGGACGCCGGCGCGTTGTCCGCGCAGGTCAGCGCGCTGCTGTCGGCCACCGAGAGCGTGCACGAGAACCCGCGCCGCGGCCTGGACCACGGCGCGTGGGTGCCGCTCAAGGTGATGTACCCGTACGCCGACGTGCCCGTGCTGCAGCTCAGTCTGCCCACCTCCGACCCAGACCGGCTGCTGCGGATCGGGGAGCGGCTGCGCCCGCTGCGCGAGCAGGGCGTGCTGATCATCGGGTCGGGCTACCTGACCCATGGGCTGCCCTTCCTCCGGCGGGAGAGCTTCGAGTACAACCGGGTGCCGGGCTGGTCGGCGGAGTTCGACGCCTGGGCCAAGGAGGGCCTGGCCGACGGCGCGATCGATCGTCTCGCCGACTTCCACCGGGCTCCGGGCATGCCGTACGCCCACCCGACAGTCGAGCACTACACGCCGATCTTCGTCACCCTCGGCGCGGCCTCCGACCCGACCTCGCTGACCACCGTCATCGAGGACTTCCAGATGGGTCTGGCCAAGCGCTCCTTCCAGGTCTACTGACGCACCAGCCTGGTTTCGCTACGCCAGTCGCGCCGGCGCACCGAGACACGCCGGGCGGGGGTGAAACGCGCGTAGCAGAATCAGGCCAGGCAGCTAGCTTGCTACCGCGGCCGCGCTGGAGACGCCGTGGTTGACCGCCTCGAGCAGGGCCGCGTTGAAGGCCGGGAGGTCGTCCGGCTTTCGGCTGGTGATCAGGTTGCCGTCCACCACGACCTGCTCGTCGACCCAGTCGCCACCCGCGTTGCGGACGTCGGTCTGCAGGCTGGGCCAGGAGGTCAGCCGGTGGCCGCGGACGACATCGGCCTCGATCAGCGTCCAGGGCGCGTGGCAGATCGCCGCGACGGGCTTGCCGGAGGCGACGAAGTCCCGGACCAGCGCGACGGCGTCGGTGTCCTGCCGCAGGGCGTCAGGGTTGGCCACCCCGCCGGGCAGCACCAGCGCCACGAAGTCGTCGACCTTGGCGTCGGCCACGGTCAGGTCCACCGGCCGGGTCTCGGACCTGTCCAGGTGCTCGAACAGCTGGACCGTGCCGCTCTCCGGGCTGACCAGCACCGGCTGGAAGCCCGCGTCAGCCGCCGCGGACCACGGCTCGGTGAGCTCGGCCTGCTCAATGCCCTCGGCCGCAACCAGGAATGCGATCTTCTCGTTGTTCGCCATATCCCCAACCTAACGCTGAGGCTGGAGGCGCTTGCCGAGGCTGACCACGTCCGGCTTGTCCCCGTAGAAGCCGTAGGGCTCGATGTCGACGTAGCCGCTGCTGCGGTAGAGCGCGACAGCCGCGACCTGGGGCCGCCCGGTCTCCAGCACCATCCAGTCCGCCCCGGCCGCCCGCGCGTCGTCCTCGAGTGCGGTCAACAGGGCTCTGGCGAAGCCGCGTCCCCGAACCTCGCCGGCCACGTACATCCGCTTGATCTCCGCTGCCCGGTCGGCGCCCGCCGGTGCGTCGTACGGGGCGAACCGCCAGCCGCCCATGGCCACGGGACAGCCGCCGATATAGCCGACCAGGAACCCGCCGTTCGGCGGCGCGAACTCCTCGGCGGTGAACGGAGTGCCGTCCGGGCCGCCGTAGATCGCGACGTAGAACTGCTGCACCTGCTCAGTGAGGGCCACGGCGTCGGGGGAGTCGTTGCGGACATGGCGCAGCTCCAGGTCGCCGGTCACCGCAGCTCGAGGATCCGGGCATCGACAAGATGGCCGTCGGAGATCGTCAGCTCGCCGACTGTGCCGTACGGCTGGCGCCGCTTGTCCGTCGGCGAGCCCGGGTTGAAGATCCGCAGACCGCTCTCGGCCTGGTCCATCGGGATGTGCGAGTGGCCGAAAACCACCAGGTCGGCATCCGGGAAGCGTCGTCGCAGCCGCGCCAGCCGGCCGGGCGCGGGGCCGCTGTCGTGGATCATCGCCACGGCCAACCCGCCGATATCGGTCTCCAAGATCTCCGGGGCGCCCCAGGCGGCCACGTCGGGCCGGTCGTTGTTGCCGAGCACGGCCTGGACCGGCGCGTACGCCGACAGCTCGTTCAACACGTCGGCGGTGCAGACGTCGCCGGCG
>DASQUF010000394.1:0-11515 GCA_035641435.1 Propionibacteriaceae bacterium
CGTGCACCTGGTCGCCCCGCCGCAGGCTGCCGAGGCGGTGGAAGACTGCGGGAGCGCCGTGCCAGGTCACGTGCCCGGCGATGACGGCCGGACCGAGGGCTCCCGGGGTCGCCCCGCCCGAGAACCAGCCTGCTTTGGCCGGGTTCTCCGGGACCTCCATTTCCCCGTTCTCCGGTTTCAGCCCGAGGTCCTCGTCCAAGGGCGATCGGGCCCCGATCCTGGGGATGGACAGGGCAACAGGATCAGACTCGGGCAGGACCACGCCCTTGACAGGGTCGCGGAGGTCGGGCTGATCCCCGCGGGCCGTAGGTCGTCCGGCGCTGGGCGTCGACGCCGGCGAGGATGTCGACGGCGACGGTTCGCTGGGCACCCCGGCGACGGCCGGGTCGGGCGTGGACGGGCGGGCGAACGCGGTCCAGACCAGCACAACGCCAAGGAGGGCCAGCCCGACCGCGACGGACGTCCTGACCAGCCGGCTCCGAGACCAGTCGGATGAGCTATCCATCCGCTACCGCGATGCCGGCCTGTCGTCGGCCGCCACCGTGGCCGCGCGAACCGGCCGCCGCCAGAACGCCACTCCGGCCGCCAGCAACAGGAGAGCGGCCCCCGCCGCTGCGAGTGGTTCATCCGGACCCGACGCCGGGGTACCGCCGGTTTCGACCCCGCCACGCGCCGGGTCAGCGGCGCCCGCGCCCTGGACGACACCACAGGCGGCCGGGTTGGTCGCCTCCTCCGGGACACCGGTCTTGCCGGCGTTCTCGGCGAAGGTCGACGGACCCAGTGCCTCCAGGTCGTACTTCTTGTTGTCGTTGTAGTCGATGCCGTGCTGGACAACGTGCAGCTCGGACAGGTGCTCGACCAGGCCGTCGGGGACCATGTCGGCGGGGAATGTCCGCTCGTAGCTGATTCGGCCCTGGGCGTCCGCGACCGGCATCCGGTCGGCCGCGAGCGCGTCCTGCGGTGTTGCGCTCCCCTTGGTGGTCAACGGGAAGAAGATGGCGCCGTACTCGCCCATCCCCTCCTCGTTGGTGAGCACTCCGTCGCCGTCCTTGTCATTGGCCTTCAGCGTGGGACAGCTGAAGTGCCCGCCGTGCCCGGTGCCGTGGACATGCTGGGCGTGAAAGGTGCCGGGCACGTGGCCCTCAGCCTTGATCACCACCTTGACACCACCGTCGTCCATGGCGGTCACGGTGGCGGTGCCGCTGACACCGCTGTCGTTGATCGCCACCAGCTTGGCCTTCACGGTCGTATCGGCCGCGGCACTGGTCGGTAGGCACAGCAGTGCCCCCGCCGACGCCAGAATGAATGCGTTCCGCAACTTCGTCATGTCTCCCCCGAGTCAGGTTGGGGGCACGTCTCGCACCCGCCACTGCTGCGACACAGATATATCATCCTTTGACTTCCGCGCATCGCGGCCATGGACAGAAAGCAGGAACCGTCCACATTTGCCACGAGATCGGTCGGAATCCGTCAAACGATAGTCGTGCGTCGACCGTTTCCGAAGAATCGGGGTCATAGGGTTGCCGAATGCTCTCCGTCGTCTTCGCCACGGCGTGCGGGCTGGTCTGGGGCGTCGGGGATTTCGCCGGCGGGAAGGCGGCGCAGCGGGCGGCAGCGCTGCCGGTGGCCTGGTGCTCCAAGCTCATCGGTCTGCCCCTGCTCGGGGTCTATCTACTGCTGACCTACGTGCCACCGCAGCTCGCTCCCCTGGCGTGGGGTGCGGTCGCCGGTGCCGCCGGGATCGGCGGTCTCGGGCTCTTCTACCGGGCGATGTCGGCGGGCGCGATGGCCGTCGTCGCCCCGGTCACCGCGGTCACGTCCGCCGCCATCCCGGTGATCGTGGGCCTCGCGCTCGGTGACCCGACGACCGGCGTACGGCTCGCCGGCATCGGCTGTGCGCTGGTCGCCATCGCCCTTGTCAGCCTGGCCCCTCGCCGATCCGACGAGCCGACGAAAGTGACCGGGTCACTGCTGGGCCTGGCCTTCGCCGCCGGCACGGCCTTTGCCCTGTACTTCTTGTTCATCACCCAGGCCGCGCGGGCCGGCGAGGGAGAGGTCGGGCTGTGGCCGGTGGTCGCCTCCCAGATCTCCGCACTCGTGCTGGGCGGCGCGGCCGTACTGCTCCGCCGGCCGCGGCCGTGGCCGCGCGAGCGCCGCACCCTGGCCTGGATGACCCTCGCGGGCCCCTTCGACATGACCGCCAACGCGCTGTATCTCCTGGCCAGTCGGACCGGCGATCTCAGTGTGGTCGCTCCACTCGCCTCTCTCTACCCCGTGACCACCGTGGCGCTGGCCATGCTGGTGGACCACGAGCGCGTACGCTCCGTGCAGGTGACCGGCCTGGTGCTGGCCGTCGCCGCGTTGCTGCTGGTCGCCCGCTGACGGAGGGATTCGATGAGTGCGTCCGTCGTCTATCCCCAGCGTGTGGCGATGATCAGCATGCACACCTCGCCGTTGGCCACGCCCGGCGTCGGCGATGCCGGCGGCCTCAATGTCTATGTCCGCGAGGTCGCCGTCCGGCTCGGTGAGCGGGGCCTCAAGGTGGACGTGTTCACCCGGGCCGCCGGCGATGACCGCCCGGCCATCGTCGAGCTCAACGAGCACACCCGGGTCGTCCACGTGCCTGCCGGACCGGACGCCCCGGTCGCCAAGGAGGCTCTGCTGGAGCTGGTCCACGGCTTCGGCGAGCGGCTGGACGCCGAGATGGCGCCCTACGACCTCATCCACAGCCACTACTGGCTGTCGGGCATGGTGGGCCGGCGGCTCAAGGCGAAGCACGCCATCCCGCTGGTGCACACGATGCACACCATGGCTCGGGTGAAGAACAACACGTTGAGCACGCACCAGACCAGCGAACCCAACGACCGCGAGGAGGGCGAGGCGGCGATCGTCGCCGACGCGGACGTCCTCACCGCCAACACCACCGACGAGGCCGCCGAGCTGCAGCAACACTACGGCGCGACCACCGACCAGGTCCGGATTGTGCCGCCCGGGGTCGACCTGCACACCTTCCACCCCTGCGACCAGCCCAAGAACCGGGTCCAGCTTGGGGTGGACCAGGAGAAGCAGATCATCCTCTTCGTCGGCCGGATCCAGCCGCTCAAAGCGCCGGACGTGCTGATTCGGGCGGTGGGCGAGCTCGTTGAACGCGATCCTGAGCGCCGGGACCGGCTGCGGCTGATCATCATCGGCAGCCCGAGCGGACCCGACTCCGAGTGGTCGGCAACCCTGGCCCCGCTGGCCCGCGACCTCGGTGTCGGCGACCAGGTCATCTTTCGTCCCCACTCCGCCCGCGCCGACCTGTTCCGCTGGTACTGCGTGGCCGACGTCGTCGGGGTCCCGTCCTACAACGAGTCCTTCGGCCTCGTCGCCCTGGAGGCGCAGGCCTGCGGCCGGCCGGTGGTGGCCACCGACGTGGGCGGGCTGCGGCACACCGTACGCGACCAGGTCACCGGCCTGCTGGTGCCCGGACAGGATCTGCAGGCCTGGGCCGCCGCGCTCGAAACGCTGCTGGACGACGAGACCGAGCGGCACCGGATGGGCGCCCGCGCGGCGGCGCACGCGTCGAGCTTCAGCTGGGACAACACCGCCGCCGCGACCTTGGCCGCGTATGGTCTCGCTCTCGACCAGACCGGTTAGGACGAACGACGCCGATCCACCACCCACCGGTAGAGGTCGGCGTGCGCCCTCCGGACATGGGCCCGCTCAGCCCGCCGGGCTGACCAGTTGACCGGTTCGAGCGGCGGTTCCATCAGCGCCATCTCGACGGCCCAGGCCAGGCTGTCCTCGTCCAGCCCAGCCTGTTCGTTGTTGCCGTAGGTGAACACCCCGTCCCACTGCTCGCGGTAGTAGCCGCAGTCCGGCGCCACCACCCGGGTGCCGAGGTCCCGCGCCAGCTCCAGCCAGCCGGAGTGAGTTCCCCACCGGTGCGGCAGCACGGTGACCGCGGCCCGCCGCAGGTAGCGCTCGAGCTCCGCATCGGAGAACCGGGGATGGACCCAGAACTCCGCGCCCGGCGTACGCGTCGGTCCGAGCAGGTCCGCCAGGCGAGGGTCCTCGGCCACCTCCGGGTGCAGGTCGACCCGGAGCCGCCCCTCGGCCGACCGGGCGCCGCGGGCAGCAGCCTGGACCACCGCCGCCGGATCCTGCAGGTTCCGTCGCAGCGACTTCAGGTGCACGATCACCAGGCTCGGGTCGCGAGCCACGTCTGGGTCCAGCTCGTCGTCCGGCAGCAGCGTCGGGTGCGGCAGCACATCGGCCGTCCGCCCGAAGCGGTGCTCGACCTCGGCTGCCGCGCCGGGCGTCAGCGTGGTCACCGCCGCCGCGGCTGGCAACAAGACCTCCAGCACCGCCTCGTGCCTACCCCGGGTGGGATGGTGCGGGTTGCGCAGGTCGTGCACGGTCAGCACCAGCGGTAGACCGGCCGCGGCCAGGGCATCCACCCATCGCTGAGCGGCGTCGGCGTCGAGGTGGTCGAAGCCGAAGTGCACATGGATCAGGTCGGCCAGTCCTCCGAGCTCGGCCACCACGGGCGGCGAGAACACCGGGTCGGCCTCCCAGAGTGGCCGCTCTGCCCAGACCGGGCGGACGCCGGCCGGGTGCACGGCGTCGATGTAGGGGTGCCGCGCCGGGACGCTCAGCAGCCGGAGCCCGATCCCACCACCCAACGCTCAGGCCGTCGCGGGCGTTGCGTCGTCGTCGGTCTCGTGGGCGGTCAGCGGGCGGGCGATCGACTCCAGCGCCTGGCCCTCCGCCTTGACGCCGCGAAGGATCTCGACCACCCCACCGATCACCCTCAGGGCGGGCAGGTTGGTGGTGGTTGTGCCCAGCTCCCCGGCCGCCATGCGGTCCCTCCTCACCTCGGTGATATCCGCCGAGCACCTTACGCGGACACTCCGACCAGGCCT
The DNA here is from genome assembly GCA_035641435.1 of Propionibacteriaceae bacterium. GTDB lineage: Bacteria > Actinomycetota > Actinomycetes > Propionibacteriales > Propionibacteriaceae > Microlunatus. Next base: position 4,908 of record DASQUF010000394.1, read on the forward strand.
GACGCCGGGTGCCGACGCGCGCCCTCGTCTTCACTTCCAGCCCGCTACCCGCACTTCCCGCCCTCGGCCGAGGGCGGTAGGTGGGAGTAAGGGGCTCGAAGTGTGACATGCGGCTCTACGATCTGCGTGTGCGGTTCTGGGCTGCGGCCGCGGTGGTGCTGGGCCTGACCGGCTGTGGCCCTACCGAGGTTCCCTGCACCGAGATCGGCTCGGTCTCCGGAGTGGCGGTGACGGTGCTCTCGCCGTACGCCGAGCAGGTGGACCGCGTACGTCTCGAGGTCTGCTGGTCCGGCCCGTGCACCGAGGACTCCGTCGAGCTCAGCCCGGGCAGTGACACGGTCGACCAGGGTTGTAGCGGTTCCGATCCTGACGACACCTGCTCGGCGACGGCCGTGCCGAACGGCACCCTGGTCGGGTTCCTCCCGGTGCCCGAGCTGCCCGCCGCGGAGGTCCGGGTCAGCGGCACGGTCACGGTGGCCGGGCGGGCGGTCGAGCTGGCCGAGGTCGCCCGGACCGCAGAGACCACCTACCCCAACGGGCCGCAGTGCGGTCCGGGTGGCAACCAGCTGGCGATCGCGATCGACCCGACCGGGATTCGCTAGCCGCTGCCCCAGAAGATCCGGTCCACCACGATCCGCGCGCGCCGGGTGACCCGGCGGTAGTCGGCCAGCAGGTGGGAGGACTCCCCCGCCTGGTAGCCGAGCAGCTCCGCCACGCCGGCCAGCTCCCGGTTGTCGCTCGGCAGCGAGTCGGAGCCGCGGCCGCGCATCAGCATGATCTGGTTGCGGATCCGGCTGGCCAGCGTCCAGGCCGCCTCCAGGTGACCGGCGTCCATCGGGTCGATCACGCCGGCGTCCCGGGCCGCCCGCAGGGCCACGACGGTCTGCGACGAGCGCAGCGCGGGGATTCGGCGGGCGTGCTGCAGCTGAAGCAGCTGGACCGTCCACTCCACGTCCGCGATACCACCGGGGCCCAGCTTGGTGTGCTTGGCGGGGTTCGCCCCGCGGGGCAGGCGCTCGGCCTCGACCCGAGCCTTGAGCTTGCGGATCTCGCTCAGCTGGGCCGCGTTCAGCCCGCCCTCGGGCCACCGGCGCGCATCAATCTCGGCCATCAGGGCCTCGCCCAGGTCCTCCGGCCCAGCCAGCGCGTCCGCCCGCACCAGGGCCTGCAGCTCCCAGGTCGAGGACCAGCGGCTGTAGTAGTTCTTGTACGCGGTGAGCGAGCGGACCAGGGCGCCACCCTTGCCCTCCGGCCGCAGGTCGGCGTCGATGCTCAGACTGGGGTCGGCGCCCGGCTGGGCCAGCAGCCGGCGCACCTCGGTGATCACCGCCGTGGCCACTTTTGTGGGGTCGGAGTCTCCATGGTTGTTGTCGTCCATCACGAACATCGCGTCGGCATCGGAGGCGTAGGACAGCTCCCGCCCACCCCAGCGGCCCATGGCGATCACGGCGATCCGCGGCACCGGCTGGGTCTCCATGCTGTCCCGGACCACCATCAGGGTCGCGTCGATGGTGGCCGAGGCCAGGTCGCTCAGCGCGGCCCCGACCCCTAGCACGTCCAGCTCGCCGAGGATGTCGGCCGCCGCCACCCGGAACAGCTCACGGCGCCGGATGGCCCGGATCGCCTCCACTCCAGCCTTCGGCGTGCCCTGGCGAGCACCGGCCGCCCACATCTCGGCCTGCAGGTCGTCGCGGCTCCGCGGTCGGAGGTCGGCGTCGTCGGCCAGCATCTGCACGGTTTGCGGCGCCCGGGTCAGCAGCTGCACGGCGTACCGGCTGGAGGCGAGGATGTGCGCCAGTCGCGCGGCCATGGCGCCCTCGTCCCGCAACGCGCGGAGATACCAGGGCGTGGTGCCCAGGGCGTCGGACACTTGCCGGAAGGCCAGCAGGCCGTGGTCCGGGTTCGGCGCTTCGGCGAACCAACCGAGCATTGCCGGCAGCAGCTGCCGCTGGATCTCCGCCTGCCGGGTCACACCCTGGCTGAGCGCAGCGATGTGACGCAGGGCGGCAGTCGGATCGGCGTACCCCAGGGCCTTGAGCCGATCGGTCGCCGCCTCGGTGGTCAGCCGGAGCTCGTGTGTCGGGATTCGGGCCACGGTGTCCAGCAGCGGTGAGTAGAACAGCCGTTGGTGCAGCCGGCGGACCGCCTGGGCGGTGTGCCGCCAGGTGGAGAGCAGCTCAGGCGCCGGGTCGCCGTAACCCAGCGAGCGCCCCAGCCGGCGAAGGTCGTCCTCGCCCTCGGGGAGCACGTGGGTCCGGCGCAGGTTGAACAGCTGGATCCGGTGCTCCAGGGTGCGCAGGAACCGGTAGGCCAGAGCGAGGCTCTTGCCGTCCCCGCGGCCGACGTATCCGTAGTCGACCAGCGCCTTGAGCGCCGGAAGCGTGGCCCGGACCCGAAGCCGCTCGTCCACTCGGCCGTGCACCAGCTGCAGCAGCTGCACCGAGAACTCGACGTCCCGCAGCCCGCCCTCGCCCAGCTTGAGCTCGCGGCCCGCGTTGCGGGCGGGGATGTGCTCCACCACCCGCTTGCGCATGGCCTGGGTGTCGGCGACGAAGTTCTCCCGCTCGGCCGCGGTCCACACCAGCGGGGCGAGCAGCGCGACGAACTCAGCGCCGAGCTCGAGGTCACCGGCGGACGGGCGGGCCTTGAGCATGGCCTGGAACTCCCAGGTCTTGGCCCATTTCTGGTAGTAGACCCGATGGCTCTCCAGCGTGCGGACCAGCTGGCCCGACTTCCCCTCCGGCCGCAGGGCGGCGTCGACCTCCCAGATCGTTCCGGCGGCGGTGTGCGCGGAGCAGATCCGGGTCATCTCCGCGGCCAGCCGGGTGGCGATGGTGATGGCCTTGTCGTTGCTGACCCGTGGCTGCCCGTCCTCACCCGCCACCGGCTCGGCGACGTAGAGCACGTCGACGTCACTGACGTAGTTGAGCTCCTGGGCGCCGCACTTGCCGAGCCCGACCACGGCCAGCCGGGTCTTCGCGGAGTCGGGGCCGATCTTGGCCCGGGCGATGGCCAGGGCCGCTTCCAGCGCCGCGTCGGCCAGGTCGGAGAGCTCGTCGGCGATGCCGTCGACCGCCTCGATGGGTTCCGGCGAACCCAGGTCCCGGGCGGCGATCTGGAGCAGTGCACCCCGGTAGGCGATCCGCAACGGGTCCCCGGACAGCTCGGCGGCCACCGGTGCGTCGGCCTCCGGGTCGGCGTCGACGGCGGCGAGCAGGGTCCGCCGCAGGTCCGTCGCCGACGTCCGCTGCAGGTCGCCGTCGAGCAGCGCGAGGTGGTCGGGGTGGGCCAGCAGATGCTGGCTGAGCCGGCTGCTGCCCCCTAGCACCATGACCAGCTGGCGGGCCAGAACCGGAGAGGCGGCCAGGCGCGTCCGCAGGTCCGGGACCTGCTCGGCCAGCCGGTCCAGCCCACTCAGGGCGAGGTCCGGGTCGGCGGCCTGGGCGATCAGGTCGACCAGCAGCTCCGACCCATCGTCGTCAAGCTCCCAGCGCTGCAGGATCGCCTCCGCCGCCCGGGCGTCGGCGAACCCGCGGCGGGCCAGGCTGCCCTGAGTCGTCGATATCCGAACCACACCCCGATGTTACGCACGTGTTACCGCCGGCCCGCGGGCTTGATCTTGATCGTTTCTGAACCGAGGACTACCGGCTGATGGCGTTTCGCAACTCGGTTGCGAACGAGGGCAACCCGTCAGATCGCCTCACGGCATCGACCCGGCGCTCCGGCCGGTCAACCTGGAGCGGGGTCTGGCGAAAGCCTCCGGGGCGGCGCGGGTACCGTCGCTCCGGAGGTTTCACATGGCGAATCGAACCCGCCCGCCGGCCGAGGTCCTGCTGGAGCAGTCCCACGCGGTCGCCGACTGGCTGCGAACCCTCGACGAGGCCGCCTTCGCCGCGCCCAGCGTGCTGGCGGGCTGGAGCGTACGGCAGCTGGCCGGCCACCTGGTCTTCGCCCATCGCACGCTGCGCGAGTCCCTGGACCGGGTGAGCACCGAGCGACCGCTGCCGGTGCACGTGTACGTCCAGGGGTACCGGCCGAACGCTGACCAGATCGCCGACGCCAGCCGCTCCGCAGCGGAGGTCGACGACGTGGTCTCAGCGCTGGACGCCGAGATCGAGCGTTGTGCGGAGCTGTTGGCCGACCGCCTGCCCGCTGTCGCCCGCGGCCCCCGCGGCCCGATCGCCGGCGAGGACTTGGTGCGGACCCGCGTCGTCGAGGTGGTCGTGCACAGCGACGACCTGAGCCGCTCGCTGCCCGACCGTGAGCCGGTCCCGCTGCAGCGTCCCGCCCTGGCCGCCGCCGTGCGCACCCTCACCGCCATCCTGGCCGGTCAGCATCCCGGCCGCTCGGTCGAGGTGCGAGTGCCGCCGTACGCCGCGGTGCAGTGCGGCCTGGGCGACCCCGGACCGACGCACACCCGGGGGACGCCGCCGAACGTGGTGGAGACCGACCCGGTGACCTTCTTGCGCCTGGCCACCGGTCGGGAGCCGTGGTCGGACGCCGTGGGCACCGGCCGCGTACACGCCTCCGGTCTGCGGGCCGACCTCTCGGCGGCTCTGCCGGTGCTCTCCTAGGTCACGTCAGAGCAGCGGTAGCAGCCGGTTCAGCTCCATCGGGGTGACCTGCTTGCGGTACTCCTCGAACTCGGACCGCTTGTTGCGCAGGAAGAAGTCGAAGACGTGCTCGCCCAAAGTCTCGGCCACCAGGTCGGACTTCTCCATGGTGCGGATGGCCTCGTCGAGGTTGCGCGGGAGCGGTGAGATGCCCAACGCCTGACGCTCCCGCTCGGTGAGCGACCAGACGTCGTCCTCGGCACCCTCCGGCAGCTCGTACTCCCCCTGGATCCCGGCCAGCCCCGCGGCGAGCATCAGGGCGAAGGCGAGGTACGGGTTGGCGGCCGAGTCGATGGACCGCAGCTCCACCCGGGCCGAGGACCCCTTGTTCGGCTTGTACATGGGCACCCGGACCAGGGCGGAGCGGTTGTTGCGGCCCCAGCAGATGTACGCCGGAGCCTCGCCGCCGCCGGCCAGCCGCTTGTAGGAGTTGACCCACTGGTTCATTACCGCGGTGATCTCGGCGGCGTGCCGCAGCAGCCCGGCGATGAAGTAGCGGCCGACCTTGGACAGATGGTGCTCGGCGCTGGCGTCGTAGAAGGCGTTGTTGTCGCCCTCGAAGAGCGACATGTGCGTGTGCATCGCCGAACCTGGCCACTCGGTGAACGGCTTGGGCATGAACGAGGCGTAGATGCCCGAGGACAGCGCCACCTCCTTGACCACGACGCGGAACGTCATGATGTTGTCGGCGGTGGACAGCGCATCGGCGTAGCGCAGGTCGATCTCCTGCTGGCCCGGGCCGCCCTCGTGGTGGGAGAACTCCACCGATATGCCCATCTGCTCGAGCATGGTGATGGCCTTGCGGCGGAAGTCGGTGCCCAGGCTCTGGGGGGTGTGGTCGAAGTAGCCGGAGCGGTCGACCGGCGTGGGCGGCTGGCCGGGCACGATCGGGTCCTTGAACAGGAAGAACTCGATCTCGGGGTGGGTGTAGAAGGTGAAGCCCAGGTCGGCGGCCTTCTTCAGCGCGCGCTTGAGGACGTAGCGCGGGTCGGCGTACGACGGCGAGCCGTCGGGCATGGAGATGTCGCAGAACATCCGGGCGGTGGCCGGGCTGGTGTCGCGCCAGGGCAGCACCTGGAACGTCGACGGGTCGGGGTGGGCCACCATGTCGGACTCGTAGACCCGGGCGAAGCCCTCGATGGCGGATCCGTCGAACCCCATGCCCTCGGCGAACGCCCCTTCGAGCTCGGCCGGCGCGACCGCGACCGACTTGAGGAATCCGAGCACGTCGGTGAACCACATCCGGACGAAACGAACGTCCCGCTCCTCGATGGCCCGAAGCACGAACTCGGTCTGCTTGTCCACGGGGCACAGTCTGCCGGTCAGGACGTAACGCCGATGTTTCGGGCCGGGTGTGTCGAGGAGTTCGTACGCCGCACGGGTGGGTCACCGGCCGCCTGGGTGGAGCAGATGCATCTGGTCGACTGCTGTCCGCCGAATCGATCGAGAAGTGCCAGGTCAGTCGTCAGCGTGACGGCGGCGGCGCTTCTGCCGGACTTCCAAGGACTCTCCATGCTGTTGCTCTACATCCTGATCGTGATCGTGTTCTGGTCCGACCTGTGCGAGGCGGTCGACTACCTGCGGCGGTTTCCGGAGCGCCGGCAGATCCGCCGAACCGCGCGGGAAGCATGCAACGACCTCGACCTCGAGTACGAGCGTCTCCTCCGCTCGTACCGCTGACCACGACGCCCATCGTCCGGGGTGCCGCGCGTCGACGCCCACCCGGGGCAGGGAATCATGGTCCGGTGAGCGCGACGGAGACTGCCGAGCCCCTGCCCATGGTGCGGCCGCCGACCCTGGCCGTCGGCGAGGACCGCAGCGCCAGCCGGCTCGAGCTGTTCTTCGACCTCGCGTACGTGCTGGTGGTCATGCAGCTGGTAGCGGCCTTCACCGAGAACCTCACCTGGGCCGGGCTGCTGGTCCTGCTGGGCCTGTTCGTGGCGATCTGGCTGTCCTGGATGGGCTTCACCCTCTACGCGAACCGGTTCGACACCG
>DASQUF010000395.1:0-2717 GCA_035641435.1 Propionibacteriaceae bacterium
CTGCATGAGCTTCGGCACTTCCGGCTTCCACCAGTGGACCTTGGACGAGGAGGCGGCGCAGCCGTTCTTCCGCCAGGCGGTCGAGCTCGGCGTCACGTTCTGGGACACCGCCAACGGCTACGGCGGCGGCAGCTCCGAGGAGTTCGTCGGCCGCGCCATGCGGAACTACGCGCGGCGCGAGGACATCGTGCTGGCCACCAAGGTCTACAACAAGATGCACGAGGGTCCCGGTGGCTCCGGCCTGTCCCGAAAGGCGATCCTGGAGCAGCTCGACGCCTCCCTGCGCCGCCTCGGCACCGACTACATCGACCTCTACCAGATCCACCGCTTCGACCCCGATGCGCCGGTCGAGGAGACCATGGAGGCCCTGCACGATGCGGTCAAGGCCGGGAAGGTCCGCTATATCGGCGCCTCCTCGATGTGGGCCTGGCAGTTCGCCAAGCTGCAGCACGCCGCCGACTCCGGCGGCTGGACCCGCTTCGTCTCCATGCAGGACCAGTACAACCTGCTCAAGCGGGAAGAAGAGCGCGAGATGCTGCCGATGTGCCTCGACATGGGTGTCGGCTGCATCCCCTACTCCCCGCTCGGCAAGGGCCGACTCGCCCGGCCCTGGGGCCAGCACTCCCAACGCGGTGACACCGACCAGGTCGCCAAGTCCTTCGACCTCGACATCGACCAACCAGTGGTGGAGGTGGTCCAGCAGGTCGCTGAAGAGCGTGGGGTTCCGATGGCGCAGATCGGCATCGCCTGGCTGCTGTCCAAACCTGTCGTGTCCGCGCCCATCGTCGGCGCCACCAAACCCCACCATCTCGCGGACGCCGCCGCCGCGGTGGACATCGCCCTCACCGAGGAGGAGATCAGCCGGCTCGAAGGCCCGTACACGACCCAGCCCGCCTACTGGTGGTGACCTTCAGCACCCAAGCACAAGACCTTCGCACGCGACCGTTGTGCGAGCCGTGGACCTCTCGCGGCACCCACTGGTCGCTTCTGGCGACGCAGAGAAATGGAGATCTGATCATGGAGAAGCGAGTTCTGGGGTCCGACCTGGCGGTGTCCGCCATCGGGCTGGGCTGTATGAGCATGACGGGCGGTTACAGCGAGCGCCCCGACCGGGGAGAGATGCTGGGGCTGGTCCGCACCGCGGTGGAGCTGGGGGTGACCTTCTTCGACACAGCGGAGATCTACGGCCCGTACGCGAACGAGGAGCTGGTCGGCGAAGCTCTGGCCCCGGTCCGCGACCAGGTGGTGATCGCGACGAAGTTCGGCTGGGACATCGATCCGGTCGAGCGCAAACCCAGTGGCGCGGTGACCAGCGACCCCGCGGTGATCAAGACCGTGGTCGAGGGGTCCCTGCAGCGGCTGGGGGTGGACTAGCTCGACCTGTACTACCAGCACCGGGTCGACCCCAGCGTGCCGATCGAAGAGGTCGCGGGCGCGGTCAAGGAGCTGATCGCGGCCGGGAAGGTGCAGCACTTCGGCCTGTCGGAGGCCGCGGCCGGAACGATCGCCGGGCGCACGCGGTGCAGCCCGTCACCGCGGTGCAGAGCGAGTACTCGCTGTGGTGGCGTCGCCCCGAGGAGGAGGTTCTGGCCGTCTGTGAGGAGCTGGGTATCGGGTTCGTCCCCTTCAGCCCGCTGGGCAAGGGCTTCCTGACGGGCACGGTGACCGCCGACAGCACGTTCGACCCGGCCAACGACGTCCGCTCCACGATCCCCCGGTTCACGCCGGACGCGCTCCGGCACAACCAGTCCCTGGTGGACCTCCTGAAGGCGATCTCCGAGGACAAGGGTGCTACCCCCGGCCAGATCGCGTTGGCGTGGCTGCTGGCGCAGAAGCCCTGGATCGTGCCGATCCCGGGCACCCGACGGCGGTCCCGGCTCGAGGAGAACATCGGCGCCGCCGACCTCACCCTCACTGACGCCGACATCGCCGAAATCACCGCCGCGGCCGACGCGATCCCGATCGAGGGCGGCCGCTACGCCGAGGCCGCCGAGCGGATGACCAACCTGTAGCGGTCCTCTGGCCGCCCGGCGGTCAGCCAGTACCGTCACTCACGGTGTGGTTCAGCCGGGAACGCCTCGTCGGCGACGCGGGCGGCCGCGGGCAGCAGGTGCTCGGTCTGCGGCCGCCCCGTGATGTGGCCGAACGCGGCGTCTTCGATGGCCTGGTCCTCAGCAGTCAGCCGTCCCTGGTGCTGGAGCTCGTGCTCTTCCCAGCTGGGCACCTCGAACTGCTCGACGTAGCGGTGCGGGTTCTCCCCCACCCGGTAGAGGTTCCAGCGCGACGAGCCGGACCGGAGCCGGGACCGACGCATCGCCTGCATCGCGTCGAGGAACGCCTCCCGGTTCGGGTCGGGAACCTCGTACCGGATCGACACCACGACAGGACCGCTGCCCGTGGAGGGGTCGACCTGCAGACGGGGGGTGTCCCAGTACGCCAGCGGTGAGCGATCCAGGCCCTCGCTGTCCGGCACCCGCAGCACCCGCCCGAGCAGCACACTCACTACCAGCAACACCGCGGCGGCGAGTAGTGCGGTCCGCAGGCCGGCGTACTGGGTGACCACGCCCCAGACCGGCGCGGCGACCGCCTGGGTGCCCAGGAACACCATCAGGTAGATCGCGATCGCCCGGGCCCGGACCCAGCCGGGCAGGAACAGCTGCAGCTCCGAGATCACCGTCGCCACGGTGGCGGTCCAGCCGAAACCACACACCACCAAC
>DASQUF010000396.1:0-2028 GCA_035641435.1 Propionibacteriaceae bacterium
CCGTCAGGCCAAGGCCTCTGGTGCTGACGCCCATATGGGTCGCACCCAGCTCTCGCCATCCGTCGATCAGGGCCGGCCACTGGGACGGATCCCCGTACCGCTTCTCCACCCTGGGCTCGACCCCGATTTGGTCAGGATCGCGGCCAGCGTCAGCGGCGTAGCCCCGCAGCCGTTCGAGCATGTCTGCTGCCTCTTCGTCGGGCAGCATCTGCGGAAACCAGCCGTCGCCCATCGCACCGGTCCTCCGCAACACCGGCTCGGCTTGGCCACCGAGCCACACCGGGATGGGCCGCTGCGCGGGCAGCGGGTTGAGGCCGGCGTCGGGAACGCGGTGCCAGCGGCCCTGGAAGTCGACAACGGGCTCGGTCCACAGCGCGCGCAGCAGCACAATCTGCTCCTCGATCCGTCGCCCCCGGTCGTGGAAGTCCTCCCCCAGGGCCTGGTACTCGACGTCGTTCCAGCCGACCGAGATTGGCATGGCGACGGTGGACGGCGAGGTGGCGTCTGCCACCGGCATCCGCACGCATCTCGCTCGCGGTGAGGTCGGCAGGGCCGGGGAGTTGCTCGGCCGACCGTACGAGGTCCTCGGACGGCTCGACGGTGGGTCGCTGCTGTGGTGTGGGCGGGCGCGGCCCGGGCGGTCCCCGCTCCTGGCCGCTACCAGGCGTCGGTCCGGTCTGGCGGGTGGGCCAGCCGGGGAACGGCCGCGCTCGTCACGGTGTGCGGGGTTTCCGAAGGACGCCACCGTCTCGAGGTGGAGTGGCGGAACGGGGAGGCGCCGGTGGCGCCGTCGGGCCGCGCCGTCCGGGTCGCCTTTCTGGCTAGCAGCGAGCTGCACGGCGCTAGTGGTCCCGCTCGGAATTACACCGGTGTAAGTTAGGGCCGTCTCGGCGTGGGGAAGCGCCGAGCCTCCGTGACCGTGTGTGCTCTGCGGAGGCTTGTCGCGATGACCCGCTGCTCGCCCTTTGTGATCATCTTATCGACCGCTGATCGGGTGTTGCTTGAGGAACGCGCCCGCGCCTATACCAGGTCCTACGCCACTGTGATCAGAGCGAAGATCGTGTTGCTCGCCGCGGATGGTGAGCCCAACGTGCGGATCGCCGAGCGGCTCGACGTGCACGTGGACACCGTGAGTGTGTGGCGCAAGCGCTTCTTCGAGCACGGCCTGCCTGGTCTGGACAATCACCAGCGGACGGGGCGGCCGCGGTCGTTCGCGCCGGAGGTGGTGGCCGAGGTCAAGGCGATGGCCTGCGAGCCGCCGGCGCAGCGGGAGGCACCGTTGTCGCGGTGGAGTTCCTCAGAGCTGGCCGCTCAGGCGGTCATCGAGGGGTTGGTCGAGGCGGTGTCGGCGTCGTCGGTGCGGCGCTGGCTGCACGAGGCGGCGATCAAGCCCTGGCAGCACCGATCGTGGATCTTTCCCCGGGACCCGGACTTCGCGGTCAAGGCCGCCCGGGTGCTCGACCTCTACCAGCGGCTCTGGTGCGGGATCTGCCTCGGCGACGACGAGTACGTGATCAGTGCCGATGAGAAGTCCCAGCTCCAAGCGCTGTCGCGGCGCCATCCCGGCCAGCGTGGAGCGCCAGGACAGGTGCGGCGGGTGGAGTTCGAGTACCGCCGCCACGGCACCCTGGCCTACTTCGGCGCCTACGACGTGCACCGGGCCCGACTGATGGGCCGGGTGGAGCCCCAGACCGGGATCGAGCCGTTCGGTGCGCTGGTCGATCAGGTGATGCGCATGGAGCCCTACGCCAGTGCCAAACGAGTGTTCTGGGTGGTGGACAACGGCTCCAGTCACGCCGGTCAGCGCTCGATCGACCGGATGCGCCAAAGCTGGCCCACCGCCCAGCTGGTGCACCTGCCGATCCACGCCTCCTGGCTCAACCAGATCGAGATCGTGTTCTCGGTGATCCAACGCAAGGTCATCGCCCCGGTCGACGTCGCCGATCTCGACGCCCTGGCCGCCCGGTTGACCGCGTTCGAGCCCCGCTACAACGCCACCGCGACCCCGTTCGACTGGCGCTTCACCCA
>DASQUF010000397.1:0-6699 GCA_035641435.1 Propionibacteriaceae bacterium
GCGATTCGCAGGGGTACGCTCAAGGCCCTGCCCAACGTCATCGGGAGCAGCGCCGACACCGCCACGAAGCGTCTGGCGGATGCCGGCTTCGCCGGCTTCGTCGCCGGGCAGGTCGACAGCGGCTATGAGGCGGGCACGGTCGCCTACACCGACCCGGCCGGGTCAGCGCTCCCGGGCACGCGCGTCGCCCTCTACCTCTCGACCGGGCAGCAGCCCTACGTCGCACCGGCCCCACAGCCGGGAACCGGCCAACCCGGCGGGCCTGAACCGCCCAACCCGGACGACAAGGGGCCCAAGGACAAACGGCCCTAGCACTCACCCCGCCCCAGCGCTCCTGCGCCCGGTCGGGCGTCCGCATGGGATCAGCGTCCGGAGAGCACCTGCTTGACGACGGTCGCCACCCGACCGCCGTCGGCACGCCCGGCCACCTCCCCCTGGGCCGCCTTCATCACGTGGCCCATCTGCGGCATCCCGGTGGCGCCGGTCGACTCGATGGCTCGCTCGACGATCGCCCGCAGCTCGTCGTCGCCGAGCTGCTCGGGCAGGTACCCCTCCAGGACGGCCAGCTCGGCCTCCTCCGTGGCAGCGAGCTCGCCGCGGCCGGCTCCGGCGAAGGCCGCTGCCGACTCCTTGCGCTTCTTGGCCTCCTTGGCGATGACTTTCAGCACCTCGTCGTCACTGAGCTCGCGGGCCTCGTCCCCGGCCACCTCCGCCGTGGTGATGGACGTCAGGGTCATCCGCAGCGTGCCGGCTCGCACCTTGTCGCGAGCGCGCATGGCGTCGTGCAGGTCGCGCTGGAGCAGCGCCTTGAGCGTCGTGTCGGTCATGGCGTCAGTCTCCCACCGGAGTCGACCGGTGTGCCTTGCCCTCGGGGTCGCAACCCACACCGATTCGTGCGGAGGGAGCGCCTTTGCGAGGATGGCGAGATGGACGAGGCCACCCGCACCGCGCTTCGCGCCGTCGGCGGTCTCATGGGTGCCGCTGTCGTCGGGACGGCGTACGCCGCCCTCGTGGAGCGGACCTGGTTCGTGCTCCGTCGGTATGCCGTGCCGGCCCTCCCACCCGGCTCCGCGCCGGTGCGCATCCTCCAGGTCTCCGACCTGCACCTCACGCCGGGGCAGGCCAGGAAGATCGACTGGGTGCGGTCCCTTGCGGCCCTGGAACCCGACTTCGTCGTCAACTCCGGAGACAACCTCGCGCACGCCGGGGCGGTGCCCCCGCTGCTCCGCGCGATGGAACCGCTCTTCGACTTCCCCGGCGCGTTCGTCCTGGGGAGCAACGACTACTTCGGCCCGATCCCCAAGAACCCCGTGCGATACCTCACGCGAGGGCACGCCGAGGTGCGGAAGTGGCGTCCTGACCTCCCCGTGGAGGCGCTCGTCGACGGGCTTCGGAACGGTGGATGGGTCGACGTCGACAACGCTCGAACGGTCGTCACGATGGGCGACCACGCCGTCGAGCTCGTCGGCACGGACGACCCTCATATCGGGTATGACCGGTATGCCGCGGTGTCGGGTCCCGCTGCCCAGGACGTGAGCCTCACCATGGGGCTGGTCCATGCGCCCTACCAGCGCGTGCTCGACGCGATGGTCACCGACGGGGCGTCGGTCGTCCTGGCCGGCCACACCCACGGTGGTCAGCTCGCCCTGCCGATCTGGGGTGCGCTGGTGACCAACTGCGACCTCGACACCCGACGCGCGAAGGGCCTGTCCCGGTGGTGGCCGGGAGCCGGTCGGTCCGGCCGTGCTGGTCGTGCCGCCCCTTCGTCCGCTGCACCCGAGGACGCGGCATACCTGCACGTGTCAGCCGGCCTCGGGACCTCTCCCTATGCTCCGGTCCGGTTCGCGTGCCGGCCGGAAGCGACCCTCCTCACGCTCGTGGCGCGCGACGCCGCGTGAGCGGTCGTCAGGCTTGGTCGGGACCGGCGGACGCGGTTCTGCCCCCGTTGCGGGGCGGCAGCAGACCGATTTCTGAGGGCTCGGCCGGGTCGGCTATCCTCGGGTGTCGCCGCGCCCCTCCGGCCGGCAGCACTGCCACGGGGTGTGGCGCAGCTTGGTAGCGCGCGTCGTTCGGGACGACGAGGCCGCAGGTTCAAATCCTGTCACCCCGACAGTCTGATTGGGCCCCTGACCTGCAGAGATGCAGGCCAGGGGCCTTCTTCATGCTCGATTCGTGCAACATACGTGCAACAACGAATTCGCCAATTGGGCGCTGCGGGCCACCGCCTCGGGCCCTGGTGCTAAGGGAGGTCGCCCGGGGCGAGGTCCATGCGGATCCGCACGAAACGCAGCGGGTGGCGGTATTGCCCGCCCTGCAGTGCGGAGTCGGCCAGCACCTCTGCGACGACGACCGGGTCGACGTTGGTCAGCGCCACCTTGTCGCGTGCGGAGCCGAACCGCAACACGTCCTAGAGCCGTGCGTCTCTACGCCGCGTGATCAGCTCCGGGCAGTGGATCGTCGGCCTGGCAGCCTTATCGATCAGCTCCCGGGCGGCGGGTGGGCGCGGCAGAACTGGCGAAGGGCGTCGTTCACCTGGGCAGGTTGCTCGAGGTGGCTCAGGTGACCTGCACCCTCGACTACGACGAGTTGACTGTCGGGGATTCTCCTCTGGAAGTGGCGGGCGACACTGAGCGGCGAGCGGACATCCGAGTCGCCCCAGAGGAGCAGGGTGGGCACACCGATGTGTGGTAGCAGGTCGCTGAGGTCTGTATCCGCCATGATGGCCAGCTCCTGCCTCAGGGTGGCGGGGCGGACGTCGGCGGCCATGGCCTTGAGCACCGGCACGAACGCCGCTGGTGGATCACCGGCGAAGAGCCCGGGGAGGGCGGGGTCGAAGTCCTCCGGAGGGGTGTCGAGCATCCGGCGAACACCGGCGACCCGAGCGCGCAACTCGTTGGCGGGGAGTGACCCCTTCCAGCCAGCGTAGGTGTCGATCATGATCAGGGTCGCAACGAGCGCGGAGTGACGGCGGTACAGTTCAAGCACCACCGTGCCCCCCCACGACAGCCCGGCGACGTGAGCGGGCCCGAGCCGCAGCGACTCGATGAGCGCCGCGAGCGCGTCCGCAAAACCCGTCAAGGTCATGCCCTCGGGCAGGTCGGAGGACCGGCCGGCCCCTGGCTCGTCCCAGGCCACGACGGTGAACTCATCGGCCAGGTCAGCGAGCTGCGGTTGCCAGACGCGGCTGTCCTCGGCCGCACCATGGACAAGCACCAGCGGGCGCCCCTCACCGATCCGCTCGTAGGCGATCCGAAGTCCGTCCGCCTCAACAACCTCCACCCCTGAAAGGTAGCCGCGTCAAGCCGGTGCGTCGCCTTCCCCCAGATGCGTGCGCCGGGACAGTGCCCTCGATTGCGGCCGCAGGCATGCGCCGCATGGTCGGTACCCAGCAGCAATGGCGACCTCTTCGTCGCACGGGTTGTGAGAGCCGTAGCCGAGGGCGTAACGGCTGGCGGGTGACGTTCTCCCCGGCATCGTCGGCGTTCACCCGACCGGCATGCGAGGCTGGCAGGCCTGAGCGTTCCCGCGCGAACTCAGCATGCTCGACCGGCGCCAAGGGTCGACTCGGGCCGGCCGGGCTGAACGTCCACCTCCACCAGCGCATGACATCTGTCATGCCGAGGTCGTGACTCCGGGCACTACTGCGGCACCACCGGCGGGCGCCAGCCTTGGGGTATGACGACGACGACGCAGACACACCGTTACCTGCCCACCAGCTACGACACGCCCGTCCTGGCCGAGCTGCTCGGTGCCTCCAAGCAGTTCGGAAAGGGTCCGACAACGGTTCAGGCGGTCAGTGACCTGGATCTGGAGGTGCGTTCAGGACAGCTCCTGGCTCTCCTGGGTCCCAACGGCGCGGGCAAGTCCACGGCGATCGGGATGCTCACGGGCCTGACGGCACCGACGTCCGGAACGGCGCGACTCTTCGGGCGGGACCCCCGCGATGTACGGGCGCGACGGCGTCTCGGCGTGATGCTGCAGGCCTCGGGCGTGCCGGACACGCTGCGGGTGCGCGAGCTGCTCACCCAGTTCCGGGGCTACTACCCCGCCCCCCTCTCCATGGCCCGGGTCGTCACGGCGGCGGGTCTGGACGGGCTCGAGGGCCGGATGTTCGGCGAGCTCTCCGGCGGCCAGCAGCGGCGCGTGCTGTTCGGCATCACCGTGGCGGGCGATCCCGATCTGGTGGTGGTCGACGAGCCGACCACCGGTTTGGACGTGGAGGCCCGGCACGGCCTGTGGGCCACGTTGCGCGCGCTGGCCGCGTCAGGGCGTGGCGTGGTGCTCACCACGCACTACCTCGAGGAGGCCGACGCCCTGGCTGACCGGATCGTGGTGATCGACCACGGAGTGGTGATCGCCGAGGGAAGGCCGGCCGAGATCAAGTCGAGGGTGCCCGGGCGACGGGTCCGTGCGCGGTCCGCGGTGAGCCTGGCCGTCGCGAGCCAGTGGCCCAGCGTGACTCGCGCATCACGCGAGGGTCCATGGCTCGAGGTGTTCGCAGGATCCGCCGAACCCGTCCTGCGCGCGCTGCTCGACCTCGACCCCTCGGCCACCGAGGTGACGGTCACCGAACCAAGCCTCGAGGAGGCCTTCCTCGCCCTGACCAGTGAAGTGGAGGAAACACGATGATCACCCGCACCGAGACACGTACGACGACCGACGCCGGGATGCCTGGATCGAACACTGCGAGGATCTATCTCACCGAGGCCCGGCATGAGTTCCTCAAGTTGATCCGGATACCCATCTTCGCCGTGAGCACGATCGCCCTGCCGCTGATGTTCTACGTGCTCTTCGGGCTGGCCTTCGACGGCGATGAAGCCGGTGGAGTCGGCAGGAGCACCTACATGCTTGCGACCTACGGTGCCTTCGGGGTCATTGGCGCAGCCCTGTTCGGCTTCGGGGTCTCGGTCGCCGTCGAGCGTGGGCAGGGCTGGATGCGCCTCAAGCGCGTCTCGCCGATGCCGCCCCAGGCCTACTTCGTGGCCAAGCTCGTGATGAGCATGACGGTTTCCGCCCTGATCATCGGTGCGCTGTTCGTCCTCGGGGCCACACTGGGTGGTGTGCGCATGCCCGCCACCCAGTGGACCAGCCTCGGCCTGGTGCTCATCATCGGCGCGCTGCCGTTCTCGGCGATGGGCCTGGCCTTCGGCTATCTCGTCGGCCCGAACTCCGCACCGGCCATGCTGAACGTGGTCTACCTGCCGATGGCCTTCGCCTCCGGGTTGTTCATCCCGATCCACCAACTGCCCTCCTTCGTGCAGGGCATCGCTCCGGCACTGCCGCCGTACCACTTCGCCCAGCTCGCTCTGGGCACGGTCGGTGCCGCTGAGAGCGGATCACAGGCGGTGCACGCCGTGGTGCTGGTGGCGTTCACGGCGTTCTTCATGACCGTTGCCGCGTGGGGCTTCCGGCGCGACGAGGGCCGGACCTACGGATGAGGATCACCTGATGAGCCAGAGCCCTGGGCACCGCACCCGCTGACATGCGCTACGTCTGGCTGGTCTACCTCGGCGCGCTGTTCTACCAGCCGGTGTTCAACCCCACGACCGACGCCTGGGACTGGCTGGCTGTCGCGGTGCTGATCGCCCTGTTCCTGCCCATCTACGCAGCGACGTTCCGAGCACGTGACGACCGCCAGATCCTGATCCTCATCGCAGGCCTCGGCGCCCTCGCCCTTGCGGGTTCGCTGCTCAACAGCGGGGCCAGCGTGTTCGTCGTCTACGCGGCAGCCACGGCCGGTCGCCTGTACCCAGCCCGCCGAGCCGTGCGCGTGGTCGCCGCGCTCGTCGGTCTGGTTGCCCTGATCTTCATGATCTCGCCGGTCCCGATGCCGTGGCGCCTGGCCGCGCTCGGCCCCGCGTTGCTCTTCACCCCGGTCGTCGGCGCGGCCAGCATCTTCGACGCGGAGCGCGGCCGGGCGAACCAGCGTCTCCGGCGTGCCGATGAGGAGATCGAGCGGCTGGCGACGATCGCCGAACGGGAGCGGATCGCGCGGGACCTGCACGACCTTCTCGGGCACACCCTGTCGGTGATCGTGCTGAAGTCCGAGCTGGCCGCACGACTGGTGCGCGCAGACCCGGATCGGGCCGAGGCCGAGGTCAACGACATCGAGCAGATCGGCCGCGAGGCCCTGGCCGAGGTGCGCGCTGCAGTCGCCGGATATCGGGCCCGCGGTCTCGGGGCCGAGCTCGACGGGGCGCGGGTGGCACTGGAGGCAGCAGGCGTCGACGTCGAGGTGCTCGCCGACCCGACCGACCTGCCGCCCGAGCAGGAGTCCGCCCTGGCCATGGCGCTACGGGAGGCCGTGACCAACGTGGTGCGCCACGCCGACGCCCGGCGCGCCACGATCACCATCACCACGGAAGGGACTGACGTTCGGCTCGAGGTGAGCGACGACGGCCGCGGCTCCACGGGGCTGGCGGGGTCCGGGATCACCGGCATGCGCGAGCGGATCGCCGCCCTCGGTGGCCATGTCCGGGTTGGCGACCCGACGGGCCGCGACGACCGGAACGGGACGGTCGTGGAGGTGACCGTACCTCTCGCCGGGACTGCCGACGACAGGCGCGGCGCAGAGGAGCTGGGTGGGCGATGACCATCACCGTGGTCCTGGCCGAGGACCAGCTCATGGTCCTTGGTGCCCTGAGCACCCTCCTGGGGCTGGAGGCCGACATCACTGTGGCGGGCACCGCCGCTGACGGC
>DASQUF010000398.1:0-5463 GCA_035641435.1 Propionibacteriaceae bacterium
GCTGACGGTAGTCGCGGGTGGTCTCCCCGATCGCAACGGTCGGGAAGTCGGCGAAGCAGATCGAGATGTCCATGGCGGTGATGATCAGCTCGACGGCCTTCTCGAACTTCTCCGCGTCAAAGGTGTCGTCGGCCGTGAGGAACTTCACCAGGTTCAGGCTGGCCAGGTTGCAGGAGGAGTTGTCCAGCGACATGTACTCCGAGCAGGGGTTGGACGCGGTGATCCGGCCGGTCTCGGGGTTGGTGTGCCAGTCGTTGATCGTGTCGTCGTACTGGATGCCCGGGTCGGCGCACTCCCACGCGGCCTTGGCGATCTTGCCCATCAGCTCGCGGGCGTCGACGGTCTCCATCACCCGGTTGTCGGTCCGGGCGCGCAGCCCGAACGGCTGGCCGTCCTCGACCGCGCGCATGAACTCGTCGGTGACCCGGACGGAGTTGTTGGCGTTCTGGTACTGGACCGAGGTGATGTCCTTGCCGCCGAGGTCCATGTCGAAGCCGGCGTCGCGTAGCGCGCGGATCTTGTTCTCCTCGCGCGCCTTGGTCTCGATGAACTCCTCGATGTCGGGATGGTCCACGTCGAGCACGACCATCTTGGCCGCCCGCCGGGTCGCACCGCCGGACTTGATCGTCCCGGCGCTGGCGTCGGCACCGCGCATGAACGACACCGGGCCGGACGCGGTGCCGCCGGAGCTGAGCAGCTCCTTCGACGAGCGGATCCGGGACAGGTTGAGGCCGGCTCCGGAGCCGCCCTTGAAGATAAAGCCCTCCTCCCGGTACCAGTTCAGGATCGAGTCCATCGAGTCGTCGACCGAGAGAATGAAGCAGGCCGACACCTGTTGCGGAGATGCCGTTCCGACGTTGAACCACACCGGGGAGTTGAACGAGAAGTACTGGTGCAGCAGCATCCAGGTCAGCTCGTGCTCGAAGATCTCCGCGTCCTCGGTCGTGGCGAAGTACCCGTAGTCCTCACCGGCCCGGCGGTAGGTCTTGACCACCCGGTCGATCAGCTGCCGCAGGCTCTGCTCCCGCACCGGGGCGCCCAGCGCGCCGCGGAAGTACTTCGTCGTCACGATGGTGGAGGCGTTCACACTCCAGAAGTCGGGGAACTCCACCCCCTTCTGCTCGAAGACCACCTCACCGGTCCTCCAGTTGGTCTGCACCACGTCGCGACGCTCCCAGGCCACCTCGTCGTACGGGTGAGCACCGGTCGTGAAGACCCGCTCGACGGTCAGCCCCGGGTTCCTGCGGCCAGACCGCTTGGCCTCGGAGCGACCGCTCGCGGGGCGGGTGGTTTCGGTCATGTCAACCTTTCGTGTGGCCGTACTGCAGGATCGCAGGCACGGCTGACAGTGCGGACGTCGTTCTGTGGAGTTTGCCGGGGACGAAGCCATGCAGTCGTCGAAAATCGTGGACCGGGCCGGACCCGCGCAAGCCTTCCCCTGCAGCGCGGGCCAGGCCCGGAGTCTGTGTGGGCCGCTACGGGGGCCCGGTCCGGCGGGCGGTGGCCGGATCGGCGGATCGAGCCGGAGTCAGCCGGTGCGGGGTGAAAGTGCTGACCTTTGCGTCCGCCGCGGGGTCGGAGATCAGCGGCTCGATCCCGGTCGGCTCCTGCTCCACCCGGAGCAGCGCGATCTCGGCCTCGAAGTCGTCGGCGGAGGTGAACTGCCGGTACACACTGGCGAAGCGGAGGTAGGCGACCTGGTCCAGCTCCCGCAGCGGACCCAGGATGGCCACCCCGACCTCATCGGAGGGCACTTCGGGCGTCCCCGAGGCCCGGAGCGAGTCCTCGACCAGCTGACCGAGCCGGGCGAGCTGGTCCTCGGTGACCGGGCGGCCCTTGCAGGCCTTGCGTACGCCGCTGATCACCTTGTCCCGGGCGAACGGCTCCACCACGCCGCTGCGTTTGACTACCGTCAGCTGCATCTGCTCGAGGGTGGTGAACCGTCGCTCACACGTTGGGCACTGGCGACGCCGCCGGATGGCACTGCCGTCCTCGGCGACGCGGGAGTCGAGCACCTTGGAGTCGGTGTGCCGACAGTACGGGCAGTGCATCTGCGGCTCCCTTCTCCTCGATGGACGCGGCGGGCTGGGGACGGTTCTGGGGACAAGTCCCGGTCTGACTGTGGATCATGCTGTGGAGTTGTGTGGGTAAGTAACCACAACCTGTGGAGTAATCACATGGGTGTAACTACTAGATATAGGAAGGGTACGTCGGAAAGGGCCGGTCTGCAAGAGCCTGGGAACTTCCGCCGCGTGTCGCGCCGGAAGGTCGGTTCTGCCGGTCAGACGAGGTTGCGGACCACCGCGTAGGCGGTCGCGGCGACCGCGGCGGCGACCAGCCAGAGCGACGTCGGGACGCGCCGGAGTCGTCGCGAGAGGCGCTGCGGTAGGCGTACGGCCGGACCGCCGAGAAGCTCCACGGTCCAGGCCAGGGTGAGCATGACCAGGACGACGACCGCGACCAGGGCGAGCGGGTTGGCCGCGAAGGCCGCGCCCAGGTCAGCGTGCAACAGCGCGCTGCCCATCCGGGTCCCTCCGCACAGCGGGCACTGCCACCCCGTGAGCGCCAGGAACGGACACGGGAGCCCGATCCCGGTCGTGGCGAAGAGGGCGCTGACGGCCAACCCGCCGGCCAGTATCCCGCTGGTGACCGGAAGGCCCGACCGGGCAGCCGACCGCGGCCCGGCGTCGGAGGAGGCGGCCGCCATGGGCCTCATTCTCCCTCGGCTCGGTGGCCCTCTCCGGACCCAGGCGCCACTAAGATCGCCGCGTCGCCATCGTCAGTCGCAGCGAGGATCCGATGAGCAGCCAGCCAGGACCGTGGTCCAGCCAGCCGGGCGACCCGGCCACCTCCGCGCCGCGTCCGGACTGGGCGCAAGCCGGTCCCGCTGGGTGGGTCCCGCCGGCGCCCGTCTACGGCCCGGTGCCGACTCACTACTCCGGCCCGAACTACTCCGGTCCGGCCGGCGGATACTCCTCGGCCCCGCCGCCCTACGTCGCCGCGCCCGGCCACCCGGCGGCTCCCGGTTACCCTCCACCCCCATCGGCGGGCTACGCCGTGCCGCTCCGGACCGACTACGCCCGCTGGGGCAAGCGGGTTGGCGCCATGCTGATCGACCACATCCCCACCTACATCGGGCTGATCATCTTCTGTGTGGGCTACTTCGCCTGGCTGCTCCGGTTCAGCACCACAGCCAACACCGGCAGCCCGGACCTGGCGGGCGGCCTGGTGCCGATGATCGTCGGCTTCGCGATCATGCTCGCCGGGTTCGGCTGGTCGATCTACAACCGCTGGCTGGTCGGGGGCCGAACCGGCCAGTCGCTGGGCAAGCGGGTGACCAAGATCAGGCTGATCGGCGAGCTGACCGACGCCCCGATCGGACCGACGAATGCGTTTGTGCGTGACCTGGTCCACATCCTCGACGGCATCGTCTTCGTCGGCTATCTCTGGCCGCTGTGGGATGACAAGCGGCAGACCTTCTCCGACAACATCATGCGCACCATCGTGGTCAACGCGAGCTGACCGACGCGGCGGACCCGGTTGCGTAGTCCACACCGCTCACCCGCCACGCCGTCAAGCCGATCACGGTCACCGCCGCGACGGTGATCATCACAGCCAGCACCAGGACCACTGCGATGCCGCGGTCGGTCAGCCGCCACGGACCGGCGGGAGCGGCCGCCTCCACCCGGCAGGACTGCATCGCCCGGCGGCGGTCCGACCCTAGGCTGGGCGCCGGAACCGAACGGCCGGGACGGGCAACCGGGCCGCGGTCGGACGCCGTCCGCCGAACCGGTCGGCGGACCTCCGGCCGGCCGAGGCCGGAACTCGCCGTCCTGGTCGGGATGATCGTGGCGCTGCTCATCGTCGCTCCTTGGGAAGTGTCGAACTGATGTTCGATAGAACGTACGTTTGATTTGTACTGCATGGCGACGGCTTTGCCAAGCACCGCGGCTCGGCGTGTACGAACGCGTGTTCGACTGCTCATGACCGGAAGTCAAACAGCCACCACTGACATTCGCCCCACGCTGCTCGGTCCAGGCACTGACCCGACCGCCCGACTGCTGGCTACGGACCAGCGGTTTCCCATGTACACCTGGGAAACTCACGCTGGCCCGCGAAACTACATAGGTAAGGCGCCGGTTTCCCGCGTATACCCGGGAAACCGCAGTGGGGCCAGGAGGCCACCAGCGGGACGGAAGTGGCGGGGCTGAGTGCCGAAACCGGCAGCCTGCGACCGGTTTCGAACAGGAAGAATCGCTTCGCGACACGCTCGAACAGATGTTTGAATGTGTCAGTAGCATTCCCTAGAGTTCGTCTCATGGCAGATCACGACAGCAAGTCCGTCCAGCCCAGCCGTCGGCGTGGACGCCCACGCGCGAGCGAGGTGGCCGCGCAGCTGGGTGAGACCGGTGCGGTAAGCCCGTTTCCCGACGGCCCCGCCGACGCGGACGGGTTGACGCTGCGTCAGCGCCGGATCCTGGAGATGATCAAGGCGACCGTGGAGAGCCGGGGATACCCGCCGAGCATCCGGGAGATGGGTGACGCGGTGGGCCTCGCGTCGTCGTCCAGCGTTGCCCACCAGCTCAAGGTGCTCGAGACCAAGGGCTTCCTGCGGCGCGACCCCAACCGGCCGCGCGCGCTGGAGGTGCTGCTGCCCGGTGAGGGCCGTCCGGCCGAGCGCCGTCGGCCGACACCGGTGGAGCCGGCGTTCACCCCGGAGCGCAGCAACGCGAACAACGACTTCGACGAGACCGGGATCGGCGACGCCTACCCGGCTCCGGTACACGTGCCGGTGCTCGGTCGGATCGCCGCGGGTGGTCCAATCCTGGCCGAGGAGCGGGTTGAGGATGTGTTCCCGCTCCCCCGTCAGCTGGTCGGCGAGGGCACCATGTTCCTGCTCGAGGTCAAGGGGGACTCGATGATCGAGGCCGCCATCTGCGACGGCGACTGGGTGGTGGTTCGGCAGCAGCCGACGGCGGTCAACGGCGAGATGGTGGCCGCCCTACTGGACAACGAGGCGACGGTCAAGACGTTCAAGCGAAAGGACCAGCAGGTGTGGCTGCTGCCGCACAACCCGGCGTACGACCCGATCGACGGCAACCACGCCACGATCCTGGGCAAGGTCGTCGCGGTCCTGCGCCGGGTCTAGCCCGCGCCTCGACCGGCGCACCGCGCACCGGGCTCAGAGCATGCTGGGTTCGGCGGTCGCCATCTCATTGCTGAGCTTGGCGACCGCGCGCAACTTGTTGGTGGCATCCAGCGCGGCTACCTTGTACGCCTCGGACAACGTCGGATAGTTCAGCACCGTGTCGACCAGGTAGTCGACGGTCCCGCCGCAGCCCATGATTGCCTGGCCGATGTGCACCAGCTCCGTCGCGCTGGTGCCGAAGACGTGAACGCCGAGGATTTCGCGGGTATCGGCATGCACGATCAGCTTGAGCATGCCGTACGAGTCGCCGGTGA
>DASQUF010000399.1:0-3850 GCA_035641435.1 Propionibacteriaceae bacterium
CGGACCTGACGCGCGGGCGGATGTTCACCGGGCCGAGGAGGAGCTGGCCGCCGCGGAGACGGCCCACTGGCAGGCCGAGTTCGAGCTGGCGGACGCCGAAGGGGCGATGGAGGCCGCCGACGACCGGGTGAGCTCGCTGGACACGCAACGGATCGAGGCGCGCCGGGACAAGGTCACCGCGCAGCGCTACCTCACTCAGGCCCGGTCACAGCAGCGGGATGCGGTCAGGGCTGTGGCCGAGGCTCGACGGCGGCTCGATGCGGCCCGGCAGGAAGCGCAGCGGGACGAGTAAACCGCTGCATCTAGGGCCGGCGCCTCGAGGACGCGAGATCCTCCAGGACGGTCACGGTCGTCGTCGCGTCGGGGAGGACCGCCATGTCCGCGGCGACCCGGCGGGCGGCCTCCGCGTAGTGCGGCTCATCGAGCAGCTTCTGCACCAGCCCCGGCACCTCGGGCACCGCCGCGAGGCCACCGAGCAGCTGGACCCCCACGCCGACCGCCTCGATCTGCTGGGCGTTGAGAAACTGGTCCGAGGAGAAGAGGGGCAGCACAAGCTGTGGGACGCCCGCGGCCAGGGCCGTCATCGTCGTGCCGAACCCGCCATGGCCGATGACCAGCGCCGCCTCCCGCATCGCCGCGGCCTGCGGCCACCACTGGGTCGCCCAGGCGTTGGCGGGCAGGCGGTCGAGCTGGGCCGGGTCGAAGCCCGATCCCGTCGTCATCAGGACGCGCACCGGCTGGGCGGCCAGGACCTCCAAGACGGCGGGGTAGAGCGCGTCGAAGTGCCCGACCGAGCCGGCCACCGAACCGAAGCTGACGTAGACCAACGGAGCCGTGGCGTCGCCCCATTCCGCCGGCAGCGACGCTCCCTCGGCGGAGATCTCCGTACGGAACCGCCAGACCCGACTTCCCCTCGGCCTCCCATCCCCATCGGCAGCATCGGCACCATCGAGGTCGGCGGGCACCGAGGTGAAGGTCGGCGTCGAGAGCACACGTTCCACGCCCCGAACGTCGTCGAGCCCGGCCATCCGCTCCAGCTCCCGAATGGGTTCGTCCAGCCAGGCGGCCACCGTGGGCAGGAACTGGCCCATGCCGATCGCCACCTGCACCTGCGGAACTCCGTACCGCTCGGCCGCGACCAGAGAGCCGAACTCGCAGGGATCGCGGACGACGATGTCCGGCCGCCAGTCCCGGGTGAGATCGATGAGGGTGGGCAGCGCCGCCTGGGCATCGAGACGGCCGAAGATCTCCCCGATGACGATGCGGTTCCCCTCCTCGCGCGGCAGCGACGGCAACCGGCTGAAGACGGCACCCATCTGGTCGGCGGGTACGTCGGGGAACGGCAGGTGAGCCAGGCCGGCCTTGGCCACATGGGCCGCGAAGCTGGCCGGCGCAGCCACGGCCACCGCATGGCCCGCGGCTGCGCACGCGTGAGCGATCGGGATCATGGGCCCGAAGTGGCCGGCTCCGGCCGTCGTACTGAAAAGCACCCGCACATGATCATCGAAGCACAGCGGCGACGACTCGGGTCGGCCTTCGGCTAACCGGATGGGACGTCCTCGATGTCCCGGATATGCCGGAGCGCAACGTAGAGCGTGACGGGAGCCACGCCCAAGGCGGCACCGGCGACCAGCAGCGCGCCGCGGGCGCCGATCAGCTCACCGAGAACTCCGCCGGCGAGCGCACCCAGCGGGAACAGTCCCATGATCAGCACGGTCATGGTCGCGTTGACGCGTCCGAGAAGGTGGTCCGGACAGACCCGCTGCCGCAGGCTCACGCTGGTGATCGCGTAGACGATCTGGCCCAGCTCACCGGCGACAATCCCGATGACGAGGAGAACCAGTCCCCATCCTGGCTGGGCCAGGGCAGCGAGGACGGTCAGCGGGCTGGTAACGGCAAGACTGAGCCAGATCAGGCGCGCCGAGCCGACGGCCTTGGCGACCTTCGTGGTGAGTGCGGCACCGACCATGACCGCGGCCGAGCCGCCACTGAGGACCAGCCCGATGCCGACCGGGGAAAGCCCCAGGGCGCGGGACATGAACACGATCGAGACCGCGGAGGCCAGGGCGAACGAGAGGTTGCTGGCCGCGCTCGCCACCGCGGTGGCGCGCAGGAGCGGGTGGCGCCAGACGAAGCGCAGCCCTTCGACGACCTGACCAGCAAGCCCCGGACCGGCCGGGTCCGGGACGGGATCAGGCTCGCGGGCCCGGACCCGGAGCAGCGTGACGGCCGACACCGCGAAGGTGGCCGCCTGGATGAGCAGCACGTTGGCCGCGCTGACCACACTGACCAGGGCTCCACCCAGGCCGGGGCCGACGATCTGGCCGGTGGCTCGGACGAACTCGAGCGAGGCGTTCCCGGCCAGGACGTGGTCACGGCCGACCACCGACGGGAGGTAGCTGCGGTAGCCGATGTCGAAGAAGACCCGGCCTACTCCGACGAGCAGGGACACCGCGACCAGCTGAGCCACGGACAGCACGCCGAGCAGCGCGGCGACCGGGATGGTGGCGAGCACCGCGGCGCGCAGCACATCGCTGGCGACCAGCACCGGCCGGCGACGCATCTGGTCGAGCCAGGCGCCGGCAGGCAGTCCCACCAAGGCGAACGGCAGGGTCGCGGCAGCGTTGATCAGGCCGATCTCGAGCGAGCCGGCCTCCAGGACGAGAACGGCGAGCAGTGGCAGGGCGACCCCGCTGACCTGGGTGCCGAGCTGGCTGGTGGTCTGACCGGCGAGCAGCAGCCGGAAGTCACGAGAGGTGAACAGGGATCCGGGCGACACGACGCTCCAGGTGGTGGGATCTGGCTCCCCACCACGGAGGCGTTGCTCCGGGGGTTTGACCCTACGGGCTGCGGTCGTGCGGAGGCAAGTGCATCAGGACGGGGACTCCGAGCCGCCGGCCTTGACGTAGGACCAGACCTCGCTGTGCGTCGCGACGGGCCGGGGCGCCGAGCCACCGGCCCGTTCGGCGGCCGAACGGTGACCCGAGGTGAAGGACTCGGACCCGAGCCAAGCCTGGAAGGCGGCCTCGTCGCGCCACCGGGTGATGACCAGCCACTGGTCGCGGTCGTCGGTCGGCTTCAGCAGCTCGAAGCCCTCGAAGCCGTCGGCGTCGTCGACCGCCCCGGCGCGGGCGGCGAACCGGTGGGCAAGCTCATCGCCGGAGTCGCGTGGCACGGTGATGGCATTGATCTTGATCACGGTCATGGACCGATCCTTCTGCATGCACCCTGCGCTTGTCGAAGGGGCGCTTCGACGAGCTCAGCGCGCATAACGTCGACTCGATGAACCCGCGCATCCTCGTCCGACCGCCCTCACCCCAGCTCGCGGACGGGCAGCTGACCCACCTGGCCCGCGCCAAGGTCGATGCCGGTCGGGCTCGGGAGCAGTGGGAGCAGTACGTCGACGCTTTCCGAACCCACGGCTGGGCGGTCACCGAGGTGGAGCCCGCCGACGAGTTCCCGGACGGGGTGTTCGTCGAGGACACCGTGGTGATCTTCGACGACCTCGCGGTGCTGACCAGCCCAGGAGCGCATTCGCGCGTCGGTGAGGTGGCCACGACCGAGCGGGCGCTGACCGGCCTGGCCGCCGACGGGATCGCCCTGGAGCTGGCCCGGATCTCCCTCCCCGGACACCTGGACGGCGGCGACGTGCTCAAGATCGACACAGCGCGCCGCCGGGGCCGGGGCTCGCTTCGCTCCCGCCTTTCCCAACGGACCGCGTACGTCGGAGCCAGCTCCCGCACGGACGACGCCGGCATCGCCCAGCTCCGCTCCCTGGTCGAGCCCCGCGGATGGACCGTGGTCCCTGTTCCCGTCCGCCGGGTGCTGCATCTCAAGTCGGCGGTCACGG
>DASQUF010000400.1:0-11035 GCA_035641435.1 Propionibacteriaceae bacterium
CCCCGGCCTCCGGCATCAGGCCCAGGTCCGCCTCACCCCGCTCGTACGCGTCGGCGATGCTCGGCCGCACCCGGCGGTCGACGAACTCCCGCACGCTGGCCTGGATGTCCCGCTCCTCCTCGGTCAGCAGATGGCTGATCCCGAGCAGCTCGAGCGGTCCTGTCGCGGTCATTGGCGTTTCTCTCCTTTGATCAAGGGGGACGACCCCCTTGGACCCCCGAGAAACGGGGCTCCGGCCAGCTCTCGGGCTGACTTCTCGATCTCTTCCTCGCTGAGCAGGACGTGTGCGGCGGCCGGCCCCAACGGGATGAAGCTGTCCTCGCTGGCCACCCGCAGGATCGGTCCCTTGAACCCGGCCTCGACCAGCCCGGTGACCACGCCCTCGCCGACACCGCCGGTCCGCCGCGTCTCGTCGACGACCAGCGCCCGGCCGGACCGTCGTACGGCCGCCAGCACGTCGGCCATCGGCAGCGGCGCCAGCCAGCGGAGGTCGACGACCTCCGCCGTGATGCCGACCTCGGCCAGCCGGCGGCCCACCCGCAGGCTCATCACCACACCGTTGCCGAAGGTGATCATGGTCAGTTGCGGGTCGTCGACCGGATAGGTGCGGGCGGTCCCGATCGGCACGTGCTCTCCGCAGTCGGCAGCCAGCCACTCCCCGTCGCCGTCGGCGTACAGGTCGCGCCGGTGGTAGAGGGCGATCGGCTCCAGAAACACCGACAGGGCGCCATCGGTGGCGGCAGCGGCGACGCAGCTACGCAGCAGGGCCGCGGCGTCGTCAGCGCGGGCCGGGCAGGCGACGACCAGACCGGGGATGTCCCGCAGCACCGCCACCGCGTTGTCGTTGTGGAAGTGACCGCCGAACCCCTTCTGGTACGCCAGCCCGGCGACCCGGACGACCATCGGGTTGCGGAACGCGCCGCGGGAGAAGAACGGCAGCGTGGCGCCCTCGCCGCGGAGCTGGTCCTCCGCGTTGTGCAGGTAGGCGAGGTACTGGATCTCCGGCACCGGGACCAGCCCGGCCAACCCGGCGCCCAGCCCGAGACCCAGGATCGACTGCTCGTCCAGCACGGTGTCGAACACCCGGGCGGCGCCGTGTCGTCGGGCCAGACCGCCGGTCACCCCGTACACCCCACCCTTGACCCCGACGTCCTCGCCGAAGACGATCACCCTCTGGTCGAGGCTGAGGATCTGGTCGAGGGTGGCGTTGATCGACTCAGCCAGTGTCATCGGATCGGCGCCGACGCCGTCAGAGGGCCGGTCTCCGACCGGCTCAGATCGCAGAGTCAACGGGGCCATCACCTCGGCCGCGTCCCGCAGTCGCGGGGCGTCCCGCAGCCGCTCCGTCTCGACGTCGACCTCGCGGCGGATCGCCTCGTAGCTGGCCACGATCCCGGCCGGCTCGACGCCCGCGTCGACCAGCACCCGAGCAGTCGCCAGCAGCGGGTCCCGGTCGTAGTCAGCCTCGATCTCCCGCGCTCGCCGGTAGGCCACCTCGGCGTCGCTGCCGGCGTGGCCGAGGAAGCGCACAGTGCGGAGGTGCAGGAAGACCGGCCGCCGGGTGGCGCGGACGCGGTCGGCGGCCTTGGTGACCGCCGTCCACGCCGCCACCGGGTCGGAACCGTCGGCCGCGACGTAGTCCAGGCCCGGCCGGGACCCGTACGCCGCGGCGACCCAGCCGGGTGGGGTCGGCACCGAAATGCCCCAACCGTTGTCCTCGCAGACGAGCAGGACCGGCACCGGCAGGCCCCGGAAGGCGGCGTTGAGCGCGGTGTTGATGGCGCCGGCGGCGGTGGAGTGGTTGACCGAGGCGTCGCCGAACGAGCAGACGACCACCGCGTCGCGCGGCCACGGGCAGTCCACTCCGAGCCGGTAGGCGCGGTGCAGAGCGAGGGCCAGCCCGACCGCCCGCGGGAGGTGGGACGCGATCGTCGAGGTCTGTGGGATCACCCCGAGGTTCGGATGGCCGAACACCTTGTGCCGGCCTCCAGCGATCGGCTCGTCGGCCAGGGCCATCAGACCCTGCAGCACGTCGCGGACCGGCGTCGAGCCCGGCACCTGGTCCGCCCGGGCCACGTAGAACGCCCCGGAGCGGTAGTGCAGCAGTGCCGGATCCGTGGGCCGAGTTGCCATCGCGACCAGCGCGTTGCTCTCATGTCCAGCTGACCCGATGGTGTAGAACCCACGGCCTTCCCCCTGCAGTCGCCGAGCGACGAAGTCAAGGTGTCGACTCGTAGCCTGCGCCTGGAACAGCCGCCACCCCCACTCCCGCACATCCGAGGAATCAGGCGTGGGGGGTACGTCGACCGAGCGTGGACGGGCCTGGCGGGAGCCCGAGCCAGCGAGGGCGGATGGTTGCGAGGTGGACGTAACCCCGGCGCCCGATGACGTCGAGAGGTGTTGGCGGAAATGGGCGTCGAGCGGATGCATCGAGCTACGGGAGTCGGAAGTCGGGATCGCCGCTGAGCTCCGCGACATCCATCTGCGCCTTCTGCAGCCGGCCGGAGTAGTCCCAGTTCACCGCCTGCCAGCGGGTGAACTGGTCCAGCACCCAGATGCCCGACTGGCGGGATCCGTTGCCGGACTTGCCGTTGCCGCCGAAGGGCAGGTGGGCCTCGGCGCCCGAGGTCGAGTTGTTGATCGACACCATGCCGGCGCTGATCTTGTCCCGGAACGTGAAGGCCTCCCTCGGGTCGGTGGTGTAGATCGCCGACGACAGTCCGTAGCCGGGGGCGTTGGCGAGCTCGATCGCCTCGCTCAACGTGCCGTACGTCGTCACCCCCACGATCGGCCCGAACGTCTCCTCGTCGAACAGCCGGTCCCCGGGGCGCACGCCGTCCACCACCGCGGGGTGGTAGAAGAGCCCGGCGTCCGGGTCCCCGACGAACCCGTCGCGCGGGTTGTCGGGGGTGATCCGCCCGGTCGCCCCGCGTACGTCGTGGTGCGGCTGCAGCCAGTCGAGGTACTCCTCGTAGCGCTCGGCGAACTTCTGGTCGAGCAGCGGGCCCATCAGCACATCCGAGGTTGGGTCGCCAACCCGGGCGCTCGCCACCGCCGTCGTGAACCGGCTGAGGAACTCCTCGTGCACCGACTCGTGCACGATCACCGTGCCCAGCGACGTGCAGCGCTGTCCGGCAGTGCCGAACCCGGAGAACAGCGCCCCTTCTACGGCCAGGTCGAGGTCGGCGCTCGGCGTCACCAGCAGGGGGTTCTTGCCGCCGAGCTCCAGGCACGCGGTCTGCAGGTGCCGCCCGGTCAACGCGCCGATCTCCGCGCCGACCGCCGACGACCCGGTGAACCCGACCTTGTCGACCAGCCCCTGCTCCAGCGCCTCGCTCAGCCCGGCGAACGTGCTCGCCCCGTCGGCGTGCACCACGTTGAACACCCCGTCCGGCAGGCCCGCACCACGCACGAACAGGTCATGGAACGCGGCCGAGCAGACCGCGCTGTACTCCGCCGGCTTCCAGACCACGGTGTTACCGGCCAGCAGGGCGGGCACGATGTACCAGGCCGGCACCGCGACCGGGAAGTTGCCCGCCGTGATCACCGCCACCGCGCCGACCGGCCGGCGGAAGGTGAACAGCTGCTTGTCGGGCATCTCGCTGGGAACCGTCTGGCCGTAGAGCCGGCGCCCCTCGCCGAGGAAGAAGTCGCAGGTGTCGACGATCTCCCGGACCTCGCCGAGCGCCTCCGCGTACGGCTTGCCGATCTCGGTGGTGACCAGGTGGGCCAGGGCCTCGGCGTTGACTTCGATCAGCCGGCCGATGCCGGCGATGGCGCGGCCGCGCACCGGCGCGGGCACCGAGGCCCAGCTCTCCTGAGCCTTCTTCGCCGAGGCCGCCGCCCGGACGAAGGTCGCCGCCTCGGCAAGGATCACCTCGCCCACGACCTCGTCGAGCCGGGCGGGGTTGTGGCTCGCCGCCGTACGCCCGCCGGGCACCTGGTTGCCGTCGATGACCGAGCTGACCGTCCTCACGCCGAAACCTCCGCTCGCAGCCGACGGGCGGCGCGGCCGACCGCGGCCACCGCCTCGTCGATCTCATCTTCCGTCACCGACAGCGCCGGCCGGAAGCGCACCGACCGCTCTCCGCAGGGCAAGACGATGACGTGCTCCTTCTTGCGCAGGTCGGTGACCATCCGGTCCCGCTGCGGGGCGTTGGCCAGGTCGCAGGCCACGAACAGCCCCCGCCCGCGTACGTTGCTCAGCAGCTCGGTCTCGGCGGCCACGGCCCGCAGCCCGGCGACCAGCCGGTCGCCCTTGGGCCCGGCGGCCTCGATCAGACCCTCGGCCTCGATGATCTCCAGCAGCCGGCGGGAGCGGACCATGTCGGTCAGCGCGCCGCCCCAGGTGGAGTTGATCCGGCCCGACACCGCGAACACGTTGTCCGGCACCTCGTCCACCCGACCGCCGGCCATGATGCCGCCGAGCTGAGCCTTCTTGGCGAAGGCGACCACGTCCGGCTGCACGCCCAGCTGCTGGAACGCCCACGGCGTGCCGGTGGTACCGACCCCGGTCTGCACCTCGTCGAAGATGAACAGCGCGTCGTGGTCGTGCACGATCTGCCGCAGCGCCGCGAAGAACTCGCCGCGGATGTGGTTGTCCCCGCCCTCGCCCTGGATCGGCTCGGCGACGAACGCGGCAATGTCGTGCGGGTGCGCGGCGAACGCCTGCCGCGCCTGCTCGAGGGTCCGCTGCTCGACCGCCACGACCTCGTCGAGGTGCTCCTCGAGCGGGAAGACCATGGCCGGGACGTCGATCCGCGGCCAGTCGAAGATCGGGAACCGGTCGGTCTTGTTGGGCTCGGTGTTGGTCAGCGACAGCGTGTAGCCACTGCGGCCGTGGAACGCCTTGGTCAGGTGCAGAATCTTGGTGCCCAGCCGGCGGTCGCGGCCCGCGGCCTCGTTGTGCCGGGACTTCCAGTCGAACGCGACCTTGAGCGCGTTCTCGACGGCCAGAGCGCCGCCCTCGACGAAGAACAGGTGCGGGAGGGCCGGGTCACCGAGCACCCGGACGAAGGTGGCCACGAACTCCGCGTACGCGGTGCTGTACATGTCGGGGTTGGCCGGCTTGTTGGCCGCGATCGCCCCCAGCTCGGCGAGGAAGGTGGGGTCGTCGATGATCCCGGGAGGGTTCAGGCCCAGCGGGGCGGAGGAGAAGAAGGTGTACATGTCGAGATAGCGGCGGCCGTTGCGGGCGTCGACCAGGCGCGACCCGCGGCTGGCGTGCAAGTCGATCACCAGCTTCATCCCGTCGGTGAGCACGCTCCGCCCGAGCACCTCGTGCACCTCGGCGGGCGATACGTGAACCTGCTCGGCCATCGTGGACCTCCTACGAAATATCCCGCCGAATGCTAACTGAGCGACAATATATCGCTCACTATCGGGAGATGGCGACAGAACCTGGCTCGACGGCTCGGGTTGCTGTCGAACAGGATTTCGAATAAAGTACGGCCGTGGCGCGGTTGAGTGGCAGGCGGCAGCTGGTCGACCTGTCCGTCGGGGTGCAGGACCTGATCGACACCATCGAGGGCGGCGACCTGGAGGCGATGGACCCGTACGAGCGCTTGGATCTGTGGCAGTACCTGCATGGCGTGGCCAACCGGCTGGCCCTGGTCGAGCGCGCGCTCGGCTGGGAGGAGCCGGAGGGCTACTCGGCGTCCAGGCCGAGGACGGTCGACATCTCGGCGCGCAGGCGGGCCAGACGGGCGCGGACCCGGCGGCGGGTCTGGGTGAGCGGCGTCGAGGAGTCGGCGGGGTGGCGGGCCTCGAGGTAGCACTTGAGCTTCGGCTCGGTGCCCGACGGCCGGACCACGACCTTGAGCGAGGCTCCGGCGATCAGGACCGCGTCGGTGGGGGGCAGGTCGGGTGTGCCGGCGGCCAGGTCCGTCACCTGGACCGGCTCGTCGTCGAGCTCGTGCGGCGGGTCAGCCCGGAGCCGGGTCATCGCCGCCGGAATCAGGTCCAGGTCGGCTACTCGTACCGACAGCTGGTCGGTCTCGAATACCCCGTAGCGCGTCGCGATCTCGTCCAGCCGGCCCGCCAGTGACGACCCGGCCGCCTTGAGCTCCGCGGCCAGCCCCAGCACCCGGATCAGTGCGGAGATGCCGTCCTTGTCCGGGACCGCGGTGGGGTCGACGCAGTAGCCGATCGCCTCCTCATAGCCGAAGGCGAGCCCGGGCACCCGGCCGATCCACTTGAACCCGGTCAGCGTGTACCTGAACGGCTGCCCGTGAGCGGCGGCCATGGTTTCCAGCAGCGAGCTGGAGACGATCGAGCAGGCGTACGTCCCGCGTACGCCCCGGCGGAGCGCGTCGTCGCCGAGCAGCGCGCCCAGCTCGTCGCCGGACAGCATCCGCCAGGCCCCCTCGACCACCGTCGCCACGGCGCACCGGTCGCCATCGGGATCGTTGGCGATGACCAGGTCGGCCCCGACCTGCTCGGCCCGGGCCAGGGCGAGGTCGATCGCGCCCGGCTCCTCCGGGTTGGGGAAGGAGACGGTGGGGAACTCGGGGTCCGGTGCGGCCTGCTCGGCCACCACCGCTCCGGCCGGGAAGCCGGCGGCCGCTACCGCACGCTCGACCAGCGACCCGCCGACCCCGTGCAGCGGGGTGTAGACCCACTCCACGGCCCGCGGCGCCTCCGGCGGCACCAGCGTCGAGACCCGGGCCAGGTAGGCGTCCACCAAGTCGTTCCCCAGGGTGGTGTAGACGATCGAGCGCGGCACGTCGGCCAGCCGGTGCCTGGTCACTTCGAGGATCCGGGCCGAGATGTCCGCATCGGCCGGCGGCACGATCTGCGAGCCGTCACCGAGGTAGACCTTGTAGCCGTTGTCCTGCGGCGGGTTGTGCGAGGCGGTGACGACCACCCCGGCCACGCAGTCGAGGTGGCGGATGCCGAAGGCCACCACCGGAGTGGGCAGCGGGCCGGCGGTGATCAGCGCGCCGAAGCCGGCACCGGCCATGATCTCAGCGGTGTCGCGCGCGAAGACGTCGGAGCTGTGCCGCGCGTCATAGCCGATGATCACCCGGCCACCGGCCAGCCCCTGGTCCAGCAGGTAGGTGGCCAGCCCGGCCGCCGCCTGCCCGACCACGATCCGGTTCATCCGGTTCGGTCCCGGCCCGAGGGCGCCGCGCAGCCCGGCGGTGCCGAACTCCAGTCGGCCGGTGAAGGCGTCGGCCAGCTCCGCCGCCGCCGGCTCGCTGCCCTCGGCGACCGCGCTGAGCAGGTCGTTCACCCGCTGTCGGGTCTGCGGATCGGGGTCCTGCTCGGACCACGCGGCGATGCCGCGCAGCAGCTCCGGGTCGAGAGTGCTCACAGGGCGGCGGCGATGCCGGCCAGTAGCGTGCGCAGCCGGGGAGCTGCGGCCCGTCCCGCGTTCAGGACCTCCTGGTGGTTCAACGGCTCCGGGGAGATGCCCGCGGCCAGGTTGGTGACCAGCGAGATGCCGAGCACCTGCAGGCCGGCCTCCCGGGCCGCAATGGTCTCGATCGCGGTGGACATGCCGACCAGGTCCCCGCCCAGGATGCCGGCCATCCGGACCTCCGCCGGGGTTTCGAACTGCGGCCCGCCGAACTGGACGTAGACGCCTTCCGGTAGCTCGGGGTCGACCGTGCGGGCGAGCTGGCGCAACGTGCCCGCGTACGCCTCGGAAAGGTCGATGAAGGTGGCACCGACCAGCGGTGACGCCCCGGTGAGGTTGATGTGGTCGGCGAGCAGCACCACGGTACCCGGGCCCCAGTCGCGGTTCAGGCTGCCGCAGCCGTTGGTGAGCACCAGGGTGCCGGCGCCCGCCGCCGCGACGGCGCGGACGCCGTGCACCACCTGGCGGACGTCGCGAGCCTCGTAGAAGTGGGTGCGTCCGGTGAGCACGGCGATGATCTTCCCGGCGCTGGTGCGGGCGACCCGCAGCGCCCCGCCGTGCCCGAGCACCGTCGGAGCGGCGAAGCCGGGCAGCTCGGCCAGCTCGCAGCTACCGATCGGCTCGCCCAGGTCGTCGGCGGCCGCCGACCAGCCCGACCCGAGGACAAAAGCCGCATCCAGCCCGGCGATGCCGAACCGCTCGCGAATCGCGTCTCCGGCCTCCTTGGCCGCGGGAAGAGGGTCTAGTGCCAGGGCCTGCGTGGTCATGACCCGCACTCTAGGGCCCGCGCGCACCAGGACGAGCACTCGCTGGTCCAGCAAGTGCGACCACGACAGCGTGCGGTCACCAGCCGCTGGAGCAGGGGCGGGAGCGCAGCTCGGCCAGGTAGTCGTCCGGCGCCCCCGCGGCCTCGGCGGCGTCGGCGAGGACGCCCAGGGTCAGCGCGCTCGGCATGCCGCCCTCGAAGTCGTTGAGCACGTAGACCCAGGCGGTCTGCTCGCCGTCCAGGGTGGCGACCCGGACCCGGACCTTGCGGTAAAGGCCTGTCGTGGCGCTCTCCCACTGGTCCAGGGCCGTCTCGTCGGTCGAGGTCACGTCGTAGAGGG
Source organism: Propionibacteriaceae bacterium (assembly GCA_035641435.1). Classification (GTDB taxonomy): domain Bacteria; phylum Actinomycetota; class Actinomycetes; order Propionibacteriales; family Propionibacteriaceae; genus Microlunatus. The sequence goes on from DASQUF010000400.1 coordinate 8,467, forward strand.
CTACGAAGACCTGCTGTCCGGGCTCCTCCACCAGAGTCGGCAGTGCGCCGTCCCAGCCCTCGCCCCCGAAGGTGATCCGCCAGCCGGGCAGCCAACCGGTGCCCCGCAGGGGCGAGTGCGGGCAACGGAGAGCCATCTGGTGAGGATCCAGGTTGCTCCCGTACGCCGCGTACAGCACGACGGGAGGCTATCGGGTCCGAGCCCCTGCGGGACAGATGGAACAATCGTGCCGTGACCCGGGTCGTGATCATCGGTGGGGGACCCGGCGGGTACGAGGCCGCCCTGGTCGGCAGCCAGCTCGGCGGCGAGGTCACCTTGATCGACTCCGACGGTCTGGGCGGGTCGGCGGTGCTGACCGACTGCGTGCCCTCCAAGACTCTGGTCGCCACGGCCGAGGTGATGACCGAGGTGCACGGATCGGCCGAGCTGGGTCTGCGCTTCGGTCCCGACGACGAGTCCGGGCCGGGAGCCGCCGGGGTGCACGTCGACCTGGGGGCGGTCAACCGCCGGGTGCTGGACCTGGCCGGACAACAGTCGGCCGACATCGTCGAGCGGGTCCGGCGGGAGAACGTCGACGTGGTGATCGGACGCGGCCGGCTCGGGGGAACGGACCGCGTGGTCGCCGAGACAGCCGACGGCGAGCGAACCTTCGCGGCCGAGATGATCCTCGTTGCTACCGGCGCCCGCCCGCGCGAGTTGCCGGAGGCCAAGCCGGACGGCGATCGGATCCTCACCTGGACCCAGGTCTACGGGATGAGCGAGCTGCCCGAGAAGCTGATCGTGGTCGGGTCGGGGGTCACCGGGGCGGAGTTCGCCAGTGCGTATCACGCCCTGGGAGCGGAGGTGGTGCTGGTGTCGTCCCGGGACCGGGTGCTGCCGGGCGAGGACGCCGATGCTGCCCAGGTGCTGGAGGACGTGTTCGCCCGCCGGGGCCTGACAGTGCTCGGCCGGTCCCGGGCGCAGGCCGTGACCCGGGACGGGAACGGCGTGACGGTGGCGCTGACCGACGGGCGGGCCGTCTCCGGCTCCCACTGCCTGCTGGCGGTCGGGTCAGTGCCCAACACGGCCGACATGGGCCTGCAGGAGGCGGGGGTGACGCTCGACCGGGGCGGCTTCATCGAGGTCGACCGGGTCTCGCGGACCTCGGCCCGCGGCGTGTACGCGGCGGGGGACTGCACCGGGGTGCTGATGCTCGCGTCGGTGGCGGCCATGCAGGGCCGGATCGCCATGTGGCACACCCTGGGCGAGGCCGTCGCGCCGCTGGACCTGAAGACCGTGTCGTCCAACGTGTTCACTGCTCCCGAGATCGCCACCGTGGGCGTGACCCAGGCCCAGGTCGACTCCGACGAGGTGAAGGCGCGTGCGCTCACGCTACCGCTCAAGGGAAATGCCCGGGCCAAGATGCAAGGGCTGACCGACGGGTTCGTCAAGGTCTTCTGCCGCCCGGTCACCGGGATCGTGATCGGCGGCGTCGTGGTCGCTCCGCGGGCCAGCGAGCTGATCTACCCGCTCGCCGTGGCCGTCGCCCAGCGGCTGACTGTCGACCAGGTCTCCGGCTCCTTCACCGTCTACCCCTCACTGACCGGCTCGCTGGCCGAGGCCGCCCGGCGGCTGCACGGCAGCGGCTCGATCAGCTAGGGCCCGGCCGTTCGCGCCCTCTCCTCGTCCTTACGGCCGCTATATCGGGCGCAGGTTCGAGGAAGTGGCGCAAGGTCCCGGAGTTGGGTGGCTCGGTAGATTCGCTGGCGTGACGGTGGCGTCGGAGACCGGCCTGGCGGCCGCGGCGGCCGATCTGCTCCGCGGCCGGACCTGGGTGGCTCTCACGGGGGCCGGGATGTCCACCGACTCCGGCATCCCGGACTACCGCGGGCCGACCTCGGTGCGGGCCACGCCCATGCAGTTCAGCGAGTTCACCGGCTCCGCCGAGGCCCGGCGGCGCTACTGGGCCCGTTCCTACCAGGGCTGGCGACGGATCGGCCAGGCCCGGCCCAACGCGGGGCACCGGGCCCTGGCTGCGCTCGAGCGGCCGGGCGGGCTGACCGGGATCATCACCCAGAACGTCGATCGCCTTCATCAGGCGGCGGGCAGCCGTGCGGTCATCGACCTGCACGGCGACATCGCCACGGTCGTCTGTCTGGACTGTGGCGCGAGGTCGCCGCGGCTGGAGATGCAGCGCCGTCTCGCCGCCCTCAACTCCGACGTTCCGCCGCCGGTCCTCCTCGAGCATGCCGAGCTGCGGCCGGACGGCGACGCGGTGGTGGAGCGCTGGAGCGACTTCGTCCTGGCCGACTGCCAGCACTGCGGCGGGCCGCTCAAACCGGATGTCGTCTTCTTCGGAGAGTCGGTGCCGCGAGACCGGGTAGACCGCGCCTACGCCTACGTCGACGCCGCCGACGTGCTCGTGGTCCTTGGTTCGTCGCTGACCGTGATGTCGGGGCTGCGCTTCGTCCGGCACAGCGCCAAGGCCGGACGGCCGGTGGTGATCATCACCCGCGGCCCGACCCGGGGTGACGAGCTGGCCACGCTGAAGGTCGAGGCGGGCTGCTCGGAGACGCTCGCGATCCTCGCC
>DASQUF010000401.1:0-5613 GCA_035641435.1 Propionibacteriaceae bacterium
CGCCCGCCGCTGAGCTGGTCTTCGTGACCAGCGACGCCCAGCTGCTGCACTTCTCCGCCGCGGCGGTCCGCCCGCAGGGCCGCTCCGGTGGCGGCATGACCGGGATCAAGCTCGGGGTCGGTGCCCGGGTGGTGTACTTCGGGGCCGTCCCGCCGGGCGAGGCTGAGGTGGTCACCGTGTCGGGAACGTCGAAGGCGCTGCCCGGTACCGATGCGGGCACGGTCAAGGTCACGCCGCTGGCCGAGTACCCCGGCAAGGGGCGAGCGACCGGCGGCGTACGGTGCCACCGGTTCCTCAAGGGCGAGGACACCCTGCTCCTGGCCTGGGTCGGACCGGCGCCGGCGTGGGCGGCCGCCGCCAGCGGGGCGCCGGTCGACCTGCCGGCACCCGAGGGACGCCGGGACGGTTCGGGTACGCCCGCCGGTCAACCGATCGCCGCGGTCTCGTCGGCCGGCGGCTGAGGCCCGGCATAACACGCCATCCGTACGCTGCTCTCGTGTCCGAGTCGTCTCCCCATCAGGCAGACCGGCTGCCGCACAGTTTCGCCGACCTGTTGACCAACAACGGCGCCTACCAGACCCAGTTCTCCCACGCCGGGTTCGACGGGGTCGCCCACGCGGGCGTGGCCATGGTCACCTGCATGGACTCCCGGATCGAGCCGCTGGAGATGATCGGCCTGCGGGTCGGTGACGCCAAGATCCTGCGTACGCCCGGCGGCCGGGTCACCGCAGACGCCCTGGTCGGCTGCATCCTCAGCGTGCACCTCCTCGGGGTCGACCGCATCCTGGTGGTCCCCCACACCCGGTGCGCCATGGCCAGCGGTGAGGACGAGGACATCGTGGCCCGGGTCAGGGCCGAGACGGGCGAGGACCTGGCTGACCTGTGCATCGGGGCCTCCACCGACCAGCGGGCCCGGCTGGCCGAGGATGTCGCCCTGCTCCGCAACCACCCGCACCTGGCCGGAAGGGTCTTGGTCGGCGGCTTCTCCTACGACGTCGACACCGGAGAGCTGACCCAAGTCCTCTGACCCCTGCTCCGACGAACTGGTGCCGGCGGGGCGATGATTTTCTCGCGAGAGCCTGGTCTGTATCCCAACCAGCCGCTAGCGAGAGGAAGCCTTCCGATGAGCACGACCTGGACCGCAGAGACCACCGGCACCGGCGCGTACGCCGAGGTCAACGGGATCAACTTCTACTACGAGACGATCGGCGGCGGCCGGCCGCTCGTGCTGCTGCACGGTGGTCTGGGCTCCGGAGAGATGTTCGGGCCGATCATGTCCACGCTGGCCGCGGAGCACCAGGTGATCCTGGTCGACCTCCAGGGCCACGGTCGGACCGCCGATGTCGACCGGCCGATCAGCCTGCCGGCGATGGCGGACGACATCGCGGCCCTGATCGAGCACCTCGACCTGGACCACCCGGACGTGGCCGGCTACTCCCTGGGTGGCGGCGTGGCCTTCTGGACGGCGGTGCGGCACCCGGAGAAGGTGGGCAAGCTGGTCATGGCCTCTGCCCACGTGCGCCGGAACGCCATTCCCGCCGAGATGCTCGCCCAGCAGGGCCAGGTGAACGCGGCGGCCGCGGAGTTCATGAAGGACACCCCGATGTACGAGCTCTACCACCGGGTCGCGCCGAACCCAGAGAACTTCGGGACACTGCTGGACAAGGTCGGCGCCATGATGGCGCAGGACTTCGACTACTCCGAGCAGCTCCGCGGGCTGCAGGTCCCGACCATGATCGTCTGCGCCGACGCGGACATGGCCCCGCCCTCGCACTACGTCGAGATGTTCGCGATGCTCGACGGCGGGCTGCGCGACGGCGGCTGGATGGGTGAGGGCCGCCCCCAAGGCGGACATGCGCTGGCCGTGCTGCCCGGTCTGACCCACTACAACCTGGGCGCTTCCCCCCTCTTCGCCGCCGTCGTCCTGGACTTCCTCAAGTCGTAGCTGGGACGCGGCGCTCTGCCGGGTACAACGGCCCGTGGCACGTTCGCGAGGATCGGAATGGCGCGCCGCCGATCGAACGAGCGATGAGCGAAACACGCTTCTTCGTTTCGCGAAGAGGGACGACGACGTCGGATCACAGCGCCATGTCCGAGCGGACAGGCCAATCAGATGTCGATCGCTGCAGCGTCCAGGGCGTACGCGCCGTCGACGATGAAGGTCTTGCGCGGGCCGACGTCGTTGCCCATCAACATCTCGAAGGTGGTCTCGGCGATCAGACCGTCGTCGACGGTCATCCGGCGCAGGGTGCGGTGCCGCGGACTCATCGTTGTCTCGGCGAGCTGGTCGGCGTCCATCTCCCCCAGCCCCTTGTAGCGCTGCGGTTCCTTGAAGTGCAGTCCGCGCTTGGTCAGCTCGGCAGCCTTCCGCTGGTACTCGGCGTCGGTGTAGGTGTAGATGTACTTGTCCTGGCCCTTGCGGGCGTTGGTCAGCTCGAACCGGTGCAACGGCGGCACCGCGGTGAACACCCGCCCGGCGTCGACCAGCGGCCGCATGTAGCGGAAGAACAGCGTGGCCAGCAGGCAGCGGATGTGGGCGCCGTCGGAGTCGGCGTCGGCCATGAAGATGATCTTGCCGTAGCGGACCGCGTCCAGGTCGAAGGTGCGTCCCGATCCGGCGCCGACGACCTGGATGATCGAGGCGCACTCGGCGTTTTTCAGCATGTCGCCGACCGAGGCCTTCTGCACGTTGAGGATCTTGCCTCGGATCGGCAGCAGTGCCTGGAACTCCGAGTCTCGCGCCAGCTTGGCCGTGCCCAGGGCCGAGTCGCCCTCCACGATGAACAGCTCGGAGCGGTCGTCGTTGGTCCGGCAGTCCGAGAGCTTGGTCGGCAGGGACGAGGACTCCAGCGCCGTCTTGCGCCGCTGCGCCTCGCGGTGCTGCCGGGCTGCGACCCGGGCGCGGGAAGCCCCGACCACCTTCTCCAGCACGGCGCGGGCCTGGACCCGGGTGGCCGCCTTGGTCGAGCCCAGGAAGCCGCCCAGCTCCCGCTCGACGGCCTTGGCCACCAGCCGGGACACGGCCGGGGTTCCCAGCACCTCCTTGGTCTGGCCCTCGAACTGCGGCTCGGCCAGGCGGACGGTGACCACGGCGGTCATGCCCTCCATCACGTCGTCCTTGACCACCTCCTCGCCCGCCTTGAGCAGCCGGGTGTTCTGCAGCGCCCCGCCGAAGGCCTTGGTCAGCGCCCGCTCGAACCCGGCGACGTGGGTGCCGCCCTTCGGCGTGGCGATGATGTTCACGTAGGACTGCATCCGGGTGTCGTAGCCGTCGCCCCAGCGCACCGCGATGTCGACGTCCAGGTCGCGGTCGACGTCGGTCGGCTCCATGTGTCCGTTGTCGTCGAGCATCGGCACGGTCTCGGTGAACTGGTCCTGGCCGCGCAGCCGAATCACTTCGGTGATCGCGGTGTCCGGCGCGAGGAACTCGCAGAACTCCGAGATTCCGCCGTCGTGCCGGAATGTCTCCTCGGTGACCTCGGAGGTCCGGGCGTCGACGACGGTGATGGCCAGCCCCGGCACCAGGAAGCTGGTCTGCCGAGCGCGATCCTGCAGGTCGGACAGCGACAGCTGGGCGTCGCGCAGGAAGATCTGCCGGTCCGGCCAGTAGATGATCCGGCTCCCGGTCACACCCTTCGCCGCCCGGCGGATCTTGGCCAGGGAAGCGCCCGGGCCGAACCGGGCGGTCGGTCCGTCCCCATCGAACGTCCCCGGTACGCCACGCCGGAACGACATTGCGTACGTCGCCCCGTTCCGGTCCACCTCGACGTCCAGCCGGCTGGACAGCGCGTTCACCACTGAGGCGCCGACGCCGTGCAGCCCGCCGGTCGCGTTGTACGACCCGGCCCCGAACTTGCCACCGGCGTGCAGCTTGGTGAAGACCACCTCGACCCCGGACAGACCGGTGCGTGGCTCGATGTCCACCGGGATGCCGCGCCCGTGGTCGTGGACCGAGATACCCCCGTCGGACCGCAGGGTGACATTGATCTCGCGGCCGAACCCGCCCAGGGCCTCGTCCACGGCGTTGTCGATGATCTCCCACAGGCAGTGCATCAGCCCGCGGGTGTCGGTCGAGCCGATGTACATCGCCGGCCGCTTGCGGACGGCGTCGAGCCCTTCCAGGACGAGCAGGTGCCGTGCCTCGTACTCCCGGTTCTCGGTGGCGGGGCTGGCGACAGGCACGGCCCGAGACTACCGTTCCCGACCCACGCAGTCCCGGACGCTGAGCGGCCAATCCGGCCGGTGTCGGGGCACGAACCCAGTGTGCCGAGGGGCGGCCTGGAACGGCTCACCTAGGATTCGTTACAAAACGGACACGGGTCCGAGACCAACGTGAGGAACAATCGAAGCCTGCTGGGATGTTGACTAGACCGTGAACCTAATCCTCCGAACACCGGGGCGCAGGTCTGAAGCGAGACAGGATCATCCGATCGCCGGGAAGCGAGGCCAGACATGAGTACCAACGTCATCGAGAGTGCCGCCCTCAACGCTTCCGATCGTTGTGACCGCTGCGGGGCCCAGGCATATGTGCGCGTCACCCTGGCCAGCGGCTTCGACCTGCTGTTCTGCGCCCACCACGGCAAGGAACACGCCGACAAGCTCAAGCAGGTCGCGCTGAAGATCCACGACGAGTCGGAGCGCATCTCGTAGCTGGAGTTCCGGCGGGCTGGTTCGCCGGTCGTTCGGGCCGAGTTTGCCCGCTGTTGACAATGTTGATCTGACATCTGGTTCGCGACCCCGGCTGACGGCGGCGGCCTGGTTGGTCAGTCGGGTAGTCCCGGAGCAGGGACGCCCTTAATGCTGTGCAGCTGAGCGCATCCTGATCCGCTGGCCGGGCAACGGTGCCCCGTCCGTCACGACCCGGGCCGGTCCCGGCCACCGCGGTGGCCGTGATCGCGGTCATGAGGCGTTGCTCCCGCTGGCGCGGATCTACTCCGGCGCACTTCCGGGTGGTGTCGGGCGGCTCGCGGAGCCAGCGGCCACCGCCCGATGGCCTTACAGTGGCCCGGTCGGCTCGGGGATGATCGAAGGAACAGTAGATATGCCTGAGACCGAACCTACTGACATGCGGGCTGGCCTCCATCCCGAACCCGGCGCGCGCTGCGGCACGACGGACCGGGCCCGCGCAGTCACGGCGCTGACTGACAGGGTTATCCGGGCGGCGGCCTGGCTGGTCGCGGCCGTTGTCCTGGCTTTCGGGGCACTCCCGGTTGAGGCGGCGACGACGAACGCGACCCAGGTGTTTCCCGACGACCGGGTCTACGTGCAGAACCGGGCCTCGAACACGTGGAACGTGGCGGGGCCGGTAGAGCGGCTGGACAACTACTCGCCGCTCGACCTGGTCTACGTCGACCGATGCCCGTCCTCTAGCCAATGTGTGACTGTGGTGGAGGTAGACCTCCCTGACTGGCCGATCACCGTCGCCCGCACCCGCATGTTCGCGTTGGACGGACACACCCACCACACCATCATCGAACTCGACCCGGTCGAGGGCCGGAAGGCCACCGGCAGGAAGCGGTATCACACCGTCATCCACGAACTCGGCCACTCGGTCGTGCTGAACCACACCGGCCGGAGGAGGTCGATTATGCAGTCGCTCCAGATCGATCACGA
>DASQUF010000402.1:0-3865 GCA_035641435.1 Propionibacteriaceae bacterium
CGCGAGCAGCACGAAGAAGCCGAAGATGACCTTCTCGAGATTCACAGTCCTCCTTCCCGGCCGCATCGCCGGTGCCTGGTCGCGGCAGTCCCAATGATCAAACTGTCTCACCGCCGAGATGCGACCGCGACCCCAGCGGTGAAGTCTTTGATCGAGTTCACCATGCCCGTCGGCATTGACTCGACGGCGCCAGAATGCCACTGTGCGGTCACTGGCCGACTTCAGCTGAGGGGACACCGATGTACGCGACACTCCGCAGGATCAAGACTCAGCCCGGTCAGGCCGCCGAGGTGGCCCGACTGATCGAGGCGGAGTACCTCCCACAAGTCGAAGGGGTCGAGGGCTTCATCTCCTACACGCTGGTCGATCTCGGCGACGACGAGATCTCCAGCGTCGGCGTGTTCACCAGTGAAGCGAGTGCCCACCACGCCAACGAGACGGCGAAAAGTTGGACCGCGAAGACCCTGGCGCCGTACGTGGCCTCGCCCCTCGAGGCCCGCGCCGGGTCGGTGCTCATCGACCGCCGATAGCCGAACGAGGCGGGCGGAGCCGCGCCGCCACGCCGGCTGGAGCGGTTCGGCCCGCCCACGCCCGTCAAGCGGCAAGAGCCGTGGGTGACTGAGCCACCACGAACTCGGCCGGCCCGCGGATCACGGTGCCGTTGCGGCGGCGCAGCCGGCCCGCGCGCTGGAGCTGCGGGAAGCGCTGGACGAGCCGCTGGACCGCCACGGTCGCCTCGAGTCGCGCCAGCGGAGCCCCAAGGCAGTAGTGGATGCCGGCCGAGAAGGCCAGATGCTCCGCCCCGCCCGAACGGGTCAGGTCGAACCGGTTGGGGTCGTCGTACGCATCGGGGTCGCGGTTGGCGCCGGCCAGGTAGAGCACCACCATCGACCCTTGGGGCACCGCGACTCCGGCCAGCTCCAGATCGGCCAGCGGCGTTCGGACCGTGCGCTGCACCGGTGGATCCCAGCGCAGGGTCTCCTCAACCGCAGCGGCCGCGAGAGTGGGATCCTCGACCAGGGCCTGCCACTGGTCCGGCCGGTCGAGAAGAGCGAGCACTGTGTTGCCGATGAGGTTGACGGTGGTCTCGAACCCGGCCAGCAGCAACAGCAGGCACAGCGGATACAGCTCCGTCGGCGCCAGCTGGTCACCCTCCGTGGCCAGCAGCTGACTCACGATGTCGTCGCCGGGCTGATGGCGACGGTGGTCGAACACCTGCGACAACAGCCGCCTGAGCTGGCGGTCGGCCTCGATCAGCCGAGCCACGTGCGCGACGGACTGCGGTCCGGCAAGGGCGCTGCCGATCGTGGCGCCGTAGCGGGCAAAGGCAGCCCGGTTCGTGTCCGGTACCCCGAGGAGGTCGGTGATGACCGCGATCGGCAACGGCGAGGCCAGGCTCGCGACGAGGTCCCACGGACCTTCGCCCGGGACCGCGTTCAGGAGGTCGTCGACCACGTTCTCGATTCGCGGGCGGTATCCAGCGATGGCGTGCGGGGTGAAGGCGGGCGCGACGAGCCGGCGCAGGCGCGTGTGGTCGGGCGGGTCGAGCTCGAGGAGCGACAGCGAACCATCACCGCGGCTGAGTCCGCCACCCTCGACGCGTACGCCGAACCGCCGGTCCCGAAGCACCTGGCGGCATACGCGGTGGGTGGCCGTCTGGTAGCCGATCAGTGGGCTGGGGATGAGCTCGCCACGCCGCCGGACCTCGTCGTAGAGGGGGTAGGGATCGCGACGTCCCTCGGCGGAGTTGATCCGGGCCAACGGGTCTCGGCTGACATGCGCGTGCCAGGCGACCTGAGACCGCACGACGACGAGCTGACGCGCCAGGGACATGACGGCGTTCACGAGCCCTCCCAGCTCGGCGCGGGCATCCGGCCACGCCTCTCTGGCCAGTATGCTGCGCCGCGAGCAGGCTGGTCCCAGAGCCGAGCGTCGCGGTGTTGGAAGAGGGAGGGCTCACGATGGCGGAGAACGGACCCGTGCTGGTGGTGGGCGGCACCGGACTGCTCGGTGGACAGGTGGTCACCGAGCTGCTCTCCCGCGGCCGGCCGGTGCGCGCGTTGGTCCGTCCAGCCTCGGACGCCACGCGCCTCGAACAGGCCGGTGCGGAGATCGCGCGCGGCGACATGATGGATCCTCCGTCGCTGCGGCAGGCGATGGATGGCGCGGACGCCGTGGTCAGCACGGCCGCCGGCTATACCCGCCACAGCAAGGGGGACACCGACGAGATCGACACGATCGGCAACCGGAACCTCGCCGAGGCAGCGAGCGAGGCCGGCATCCGCAGGTTCGTGTTGACCAGCATCCTGACCTGCGACCAGACGCCGCAGGTCCCGCACTTCTGGCACAAGAAGCTCGCCGAGGACCGACTGGAGGAGCTCGGCGTCCCGTTCGTGTCCCTGCGGCCCGGCGCGTTTCTCGACATGATCACCCGGATGGGTGGTGACCCGTTCGCCAAGCGCCGGCTGATGTGGTTCGGCTCCCCGACGATCCCGCTCACCTTCGTGCTGACCAGTGACCTGGCCGGGTACCTGGCCGACGCGGTCGACGCGCCCGGTGTGGATGGCCAGCGCATCGACATCGGCTGGGATCGGCCGGTGAGCATGCAGGAGATCGCCGATATTTCCGGGCAGCTGCTCCGTCGGCAGATCCGGGTCCGGGCCGTACCGGCCGGCCTGATCAACACGGCGGCGGCCGTGGTGGGTCGCTTCAACCCCGCGGTGAAGGACCTGGGCGCGATGCTGAGCTGGTTTCGAACTGGTCGTTACGTCGCCGACCCGACCCGCCAACGTGAGGTCTTCGGGCCCGTACCCACCGCCGAGGACGCCGTCGCCCGACTGATCCGCAGCCTCGGACACACCACTTCTGCGCCCTGAGCCTGTTGATTGGGACCAATGACGCTCAGGGGATGAGCCGCTCCGCCGCCAGGTGGGCCCAGAGCTCGTCGGGTACCGGCTCGGCCATCCGGTCCATGGTCTCGCGGATCTGCTCCGGCGTCATGGCGCTGGTCACGACCGTACGGACGACCGGCTCCCGGAGGGGGAAGTGCAGCGCCGCCGTCGGCAGTCGCACGCCATGCTCCGCGCAGATGGCCGCCAGCCGCCGGGCGCGGTCGAGCACGTCCTGTGGCGCCGGGGCGTAGTCGAAGTGGGCGTCCCCGGGTACGGCGTCGGCGGCCAGCAGGCCGGAGTTGAACACCGACGCGCAGGCGATGCCGATGCCGTGCCGGCGGCATTCCGGGATCACGTCAGCCGCCAGCGACTGGTCCAGCAGGGTGTAGCGGCCAGCGGCCATCATCAGGTCGGGGATGCCGGTGCGGGCGGCGGCCCGCAGGGCCGGTACGGAACCGGTCCCGACGCCGACCGCGTCGACCAGGCCCTCGTCGCGCAGCTCGGCACAGGCGGGCAGTCCGACCGCGATCCCCTCGTCGAGGTCGTAGTTCTGGAGGTCGTGCAGGTAGAGGATGTCGACGCGGTCGAGGCCGAGCCGGGTCAACGACTCCTCGAGGCTGGCGCGCACGCCCGCCGGGGTCGGGTCCCAGACCCGGCGGGTCGCCGCGGGCACGACGAAGCCCTCGTCATCCTGCCGGTCCTCCCCGCCGGGGTTCGGCCGCAGCAGCCGGCCGGCCTTGGTGGAGAGGACGTACGCGTCGCGCGGCTTGGTCTGCAGGAACCCGCCAAGCCGTCTTTCCGCCAGGCCGAGGCCGTAGTGCGGAGCGGTGTCGAAGCTGCGGATCCCGCCGTCCCAGGCGGCCTCGAGGATCGACCAGGCCACCTCGTCGGACATGGCCCGGAGGTGGTTGCCGAGGTCACCGGTGCCGAAGGTCAGCGGGTCGAGGCGGACGCTGCTCCGGGGCCGGTACTCG
>DASQUF010000403.1:0-3291 GCA_035641435.1 Propionibacteriaceae bacterium
CAGGACGGACCCTCCCGCCTGGGGTTCTTCAGGTGCTCGGCGGATCTGGAGGACGAGCTGATTCGAGCCCTCGGTACCGAGGCCGTCGAAGCCGTCATCGGTCAGGCAGGCGAGGCGCAGTCCTTGGGTCTCCTGGCGCAGATGCCCGCGCAGCGCGGCTGGACGCGCGGTGCCGTTCTCCGCCGTTTCCTCGGGGCGCGGTCGGGGCGCAAGGCACGCTATGCGGCGCTGCTGGTCAGCGCCGTGGAACCCGGCCGGGTACCGCAGCCGCTGACGGCACTACTGGCCCGGGTCTGATCGGGTGGGTCCGCGAGTGCACCGTCGGGATCGGCCTCGTACTGCTTGCGGTGGTGGACGTTCGGCAGCTCCGCCGACTGCAGTACCGGCACCACGCAACGGCCTCGCGGCCGTCCATCACCAGCGCGGCGTGCGCCCGGCCCTCCACCACCACCGCTGCTTGGACGCCCGGGTCCCCTTCGGAGGTCGAGGCTCTCTCGCCGTGGAGGGTGTGGAGCCACGTGCACGTAGGGCGTCACGTGCGTAGCCCGCCGCCCCACGCCGGATGGCCAAGAGCCACGTCGGCGGCACGCCGTGCATGATGGGTCATGAGCGATCCCCCACTGCTCCGCGGAGTCGACGCGATCACGATCCCCGTCCCAGACCTCGACCAAGGGCTCCGCTTCTATCGTGACCAGCTGGGTCACACCCTGCTGTGGCGCCACGACGCCATCGGGCAGGCGGGTCTGAGCATGCCGGAGAGCGACACCGAGATGGTGCTGACCACGGCCCTCGACTATGCGCCGAACTGGCTCGTCACCTCGGTTCCCGAGGCGATGACGTCCGTCGTCGCCGGTGGCGGGCGGGTCCTGCTGGAGGCCACCCCCGTCCCGGTCGGAACCGTGGCGGTGGTCGAGGATCCGTTCGGCAATGCCCTGACCCTGGTCGACCTCTCGGCCGGACGGTACGCCACCGACGCAGCCGGGGACGTCACCGGAGTGGACCCTCCTGCAGGAAGTGACTAGCTGGTCGGGATTCGCGACCTTTGCTCGGGCTGCCGGGGCTACTAGCGTGGTGTGGGTGATGGCGGAATCGGGAACCGGCCTGCATCCCCGGCCTCAGCTCACGCGTCAACGGTGGTTCGACCTTTCCGGCCAGTGGCAGTTCTCGTACGACGACGCCGACGTCGGGCTGAACCGATGCTGGTACCAGAGCTGGGATGAGTCCGAGGGTGTGGCCGAGCGTGCCATCACCGTGCCGTTCCCCCCTGAGTCGACAGCCAGTGGGATCGGGGACACCGGCTTCCACCGAGTGCTGTGGTACCGGCGCACGTTCACGGCGCCGAACGGTCCTGACGAGCGGCTGCTCCTGCACTTCGGCGCCGTGGACTACACCGCGGATGTCTGGGTCAACGGACAGCTCGTCGCCCAGCACACCGGTGGTCACACGCCGTTTCACGCTGACATCACCGATGCGCTGGTCGGCTCGGCGGAGCAGGTGGTGGTGGTCCGCACAGTCGATGACCCACACGACCTCGAGCAGCCCCGGGGCAAGCAGGACTGGCAAGAGGCCCCTCACGCCATCTGGTACCAACGGACCAGCGGCATCTGGAAGTCCGTATGGCTCGAGCCGGTGCCGGCCACGCGGATCGATGAGCTGCGGTGGACTCCCGACGTCGAGACCGCCACGCTGAGCCTCGATGTCCGCCTGAACGCCGTGGCCCAGCAGCCCTTGCGGCTGCGCCTGCGGTTGACTCACGACGGCGCCGAACTGGCCGACACCTCGGTGATGGTGGCGCGGGACCGTGCCAGCATCTCCGTGCCGCTGCGGCAGTCCCACATGACCCTCGAACGGCGCCGGATGCTGTGGTCGCCCGAGACGCCCAACCTGCTCGACGCCGAGGTCTGGCTGCACGCAACCGATGGCGAGGGGAGTGCCACGCAGCCGGTGGACCTGGTCCACAGCTACGCCGCGATGCGCAGCATCGGTGCCTCGAGCAACCGGATCCTGCTCAACGGCCGTCCGTACTTCCTGCGTCTCGTCCTCGACCAGTGCTACTGGACGGAGTCGCACCTGGCGGTGCCGGACCCCGATGCGGCCCGCCGGGAGGTGGAGCTCGTGCGCAGCCTGGGCTTCAACGGGGTGCGCCTGCACCAGAAGGTGGCCGACCCGGGCTTCCTCTACTGGTGCGACCGGTTGGGTCTGCTGGTGTGGGCGGAGATGCCGGCCGCCTACGAGTACTCGACCCGGACGGTGGAGCGGGTCACCCGGGAGTGGTTGGAGATCCAGCGGCGCGACTACAGCCATCCGTGCATCATCGCGTGGGTGCCGGTCAACGAGAGCTGGGGCGTTCCGAACCTCGCCACCTCGACGCGGCACCGCAGCTTCGTCACGGCGCTCTACCACCTCACCAAGGCCCTCGACCCCACCCGGCTCGTGGTGGGCAACGACGGCTGGGAGCAGGTGGTCACCGACGTCATCACGGTGCACGACTACACCGCACGGCCGGAGGTGCTCACGCAGCGCTATGGCAGCGCCGCCAGCATCGCGGACACCCTGCAGGACGTTCAGCCGATGTACCGCACGGTGTTGCTGCCGGGGATGCCCGGTGAGGGTCGCCCCCTGATGATCACCGAGTTCGGCGGGATCTCCCACGACGGGGACGGCGCACCGTCCTGGCACGGGTACTCGGTGGCGCGGACGCCGGAGGACCTCGTCGAGCGTTACCGCGCCCTCGTCGACGCGCTGCTCGACGCACCCGCCATCAGCGGCTTCTGCTACACCCAGTTCACCGACACCCTGCAGGAGAAGAACGGGCTCGTGACCGCCGACCGTGAGCCCAAGGCGGACCTCGCGACGTTGCGCTCGATCACCCGCCGGCCGTCCGCCGCGGTTCCGGCCGACGAGGTCGGCTCGTTCGAGTACGGCGACTACCCGCCCACGGTGATGGACCGGAACTCCACACGTTGACCTCGTCGACGCGCACCACCGCGGGCAACGAGCGCAGCCGGGCGTCCTGTCACACCGCTTCTGGCGCCGTCACGCCACGGAACGCGCCAGATCCGAGATCGCGGCATGCGATCCGAACCGGCGTTCCCCCGGTCCAGGAACGCCATCCCACCACCCCACACGGAGGAGCGGCCCGTGAACACCAGCCCGCCCGTCACGCCCCCGCAGAGGTGGATCCGAAAGCGGTCGAGAGCGAGGTTCTCCGCGAAGGCGACGTACCACACCGCCTGAACTGCGACGGGTCAGACACGTAGTGGTTGTTCCTGCAGAGCCAATCGGGCCTCG
>DASQUF010000404.1:0-2639 GCA_035641435.1 Propionibacteriaceae bacterium
GGCCCGCCGCCAGAAGTCCCGCTCCGGCGAGCAGCAGAGCGGGAGCGACCCCGGAACCGCCATCATCCGGTGGTTGCGTAGCGGTGGTCGGACCGGTCGTCGGCGCAACGGATTCCTTAGGGCTGGTGGAGGGCGTAGGGCTCGATGTCGGACTGGGCACCGTGTACTCCGGCTGGCCGCTGGGCTGGCCGTCGATGGCGAGGCTCAGCCGGACCTGCATCACCCGGCCGGAGAGGTTGGCCTGCAACGGGTCGAGCTGCAGGCCGACGAAGTAGTCCCCGGCCACCGCGGCCGTGGTCACGTTGGGCTGCAGCCAGCTCGCCGGCGGAGGCACCTCACGGTTGCGCACCCGCACCGACGGCGAGGCGGCGGTGACGCGGACCGCCCCGTTGCCCTGCAGGGCGGCCGACTGCTCGGTCAGGCTGACCCGGGCGGGGGAGTAGACGTTGACCCGGGTCGTGATGGCCTCGGCCGCCCCCAGCTGCCAGTTGGTCTTGGGTGCCGGCGTCTCGGCGGTCACCCGCAGCTGCTGCCCGGTCTCCAGGCGTGCGCGGTAGAAGACCGTCTCCCCGGTCGCCACCGAGTCCCGCCAGGTGCCCGCCTTGACCTCGGTGGAGTTGGAGAAGGACGTGCCGCCGAGCTTGGCCGGGCTGCGCGTGGCGGCGCGCACCGCCCCCGCGGTGCCGGTGTAGTCAGTGTCGGGCTCCGGCAGCTCGGCCAGGTTGCTGATCGGCGGCTCCTCGGCGATCAGCACCTCCACCGACACCTCGTCCTCGTTCCCGAGCGGCGAGCTCCGGGCAAGCGAGAGCAGCAGCTCGGGTGCACTGGCGCACGGCTCCGGTCCGGGCGAGCGGGTGATCGGGTCGACCTGGCTGGACACGACGGCGCCGCTGAGCACCGTTGTGGCCCGGTAGCCGCCCGAGGTCGCGGTGGCGGTGGCGCACCGGGTCCCGTCCGGAGTGGCCAGGATCAGCGTCCAGCTCTCGGTGTTCTGGCTGGGGTAGGGCCGCACGATCGTGGCGATCGACGCGGTCACCGTCGACCCGGGCGTCCGGGTGACTCGGTAGTAGCGGGGGGTGTTGCTGGCGTCGTAGGAATCCTTGTACTGGCCGACGCGGATGGACGGTGCCCCGGCCTGGTCGACGGTGCCTTCCACCGGCGTACCCGTGGTCTGGAAGGGCCGCAGCGCCCGCTGGGTGATCCGGCGGACCGCGTCCTCCAGGTCGGAGGTGTTGTCGGCGTCGTAGTAGTTGCCGTCTCCGGCCTTGGCGATGCACTGCAGCTGCTGACGGGCCTTGCTGTTCACGGCGAGCCCGATGGCGTTGAACTGCAGGTCCACCCCGGCCTTGGCCAGCCGCCGGGCGGCCGGGCAGGGGTCGCCGTCGCAGCTTTCCTCGCCGTCGGAGATCAGGATCAGCACCCGCTTGCCGGACGGGCCGAGGTCGTCGACGGCCTTACCCAGGGAGTACGCGATCGGGGTCTCGCCCTTGGCCTCGAACGAGTCCACGGCGCGGTACAGCTTGCCCCGGTTCAGCGGGCCGATCGGCAGCACCAGCTTGGTGTCGGTGCAGGCCTTCGGGTTCTGCTCCTTGGGCTCGGCGATCTCCGACCCGTACACCCGCAACCCGACCTGGGTTCCGGCCGGCACCGCGCCGGCCACCCGCTTCACGGCCCGCTGGGCGGCCTCGAACTTGGTCCCGCCGGAGGAGATGCGCTCGTTCATCGAGCCGGAGACGTCGAGCAGGAGCAGCACCTCGGTGCCGTCGTCCGCCTTCGCCGGCAACGGTGTGACCAGGAGTCCAGTGGCGGCGAGGAGCAAGGCAAGTACTCCCAGCAGCGTCTGCCGAACTCCCCCTCGTGTGCGGGGGCGTCTGTGGTGATCCATGTCATCCCCGTCCTGGCCGAGACCTAACCTAGGCATATCTACGGGTCAAGGATCAAGTCGTCCCAAGCAGGTTGGGTCCCTGGGCCCAAGCCGCTCGGGCCCCTGGTCCGGGTGTTGCCTCGGACCTCGCGGGGTTGGAGACGAGCGGAGTAGGCGATCCCCGCGGGCACTCCGCGGAGCGTGGACGGGCCTGGCGGGAGCCCGAGCCTGCGAGGGCGGATGGTTGCGATGCGGAATGCCCGCGGGGATCGCTTGGTGCGCGAGGAGCGCAGTCAGAGCGGCGGCAGCACCGCCCAGATGTACGCGCCGGCGATCATGGCCGGCCCGAACGACAGGTGCGACTTGCGGCCTGCCCTGCGGCTGACCAGCAAGACGGCGGCCACCAAGCCGCCGAGGATGAAGCCGGTCAACAGCCCGTAAAGCGCCGGCCACCAGCCGAGCCAGCCGAGCAGTCCGCCAAGGGTCCCGGCCAGCTTGACGTCCCCCAAGCCGAGTCCCTCGGCGCCGGGCGACAGTAGCGCGGCGAGGAAGAACGCGAGGACGGCCAGGCCGGCACAGGCGGCCGCTCGCCACAGGGCCGCCCAGTCGCCGGTGACCGCCGAGCACAACGCGAGCAGGAGGGCGGCGACGGGGTAGGCCGGGAGGGTGAGCGAGTCGGGCAGCCGGCGTACGTCCAGGTCGATGAACGTCAGCACCAGCCCCCAGACCAGCGCGGCGCCGTAGGTGATGATCACCACCGGCGGGCGGCCGAGGT